>JAEYVD010000753.1 GCA_023432075.1 Pseudomonadota bacterium
GCAGAAGAAGACAGCATGAGCGGGTATCATCTGGCCTTATCCCCGGCGAATGCCAACCACGCCCCGGATGCGTAGCCAGATGAGTAGCTAGACCGGGGTTTTGGAAGGCGCCACCGCCAAGAACCGCCTGAATAAACGGTCTGAAGAAAACATGAAACTCGCCACCTGCAAGCCCGATGCAGGTGGCCCGCTGTTTCCAACCATGCACTGCCCCGCCCGCCAGCCCGCATAAACGCGGGCTGTTTTGTTTCCCGGCGTTGCATGTAGTACTTTCCTGGCGACAACTCAATTTGTAGCTAGGTTTGTAGCTAGGCAGCTAGCTACAAAGTTTGGAGGCAGAAACGCATGGCCAAGCGCGGCAAGAATTTGCTGGAAGACATACAGATCCGCCGGTGGGTTTCGGCTGGTCAGCCGATTTCGAGGACGGACGGGGACGGGTTGACGTTCACCCTTTCTCGCGCTGGCACCGCCACCTGGGTGCTGCGATACCAGCACTTGAAGCGCGCCCGGGAACTCACCATCGGGAACTACCCCGACCTGACCTTAGCGGCGGCACGCGCCCTTGCTCGCGGGCATCGTGCGTCCATCGACCAGGGGGTCGATCCAGCCCTGGAGAAGCAGCGGGACAAGGCTCGGTCCGAGAAGATCTCAAATGTCCGCGCACTGGTCGCCGACTTCCGCGCCAAAAAGCTGGAAGGGCTGGCCGCCGACACCATCACCTACCGGAACTGGGATCTGGACAAGGCGATCCTTCCCAAGCTGGGCGCCATACCGGTAGACCAGGTGCAACCGTCTGACGTCGTGCACATGCTCACATCCACTAAGCGAACGTGGACCATCAACAAACGCGTGCTGACGACCGCCAAACAGCTATTCGCTCACGCGTGCGGCCTGCGCCTGATCGACACCAACCCAGCCGCCGGCGTCGATCTCGTATCCCTCTTGGGGCCGCGCCCACCGATCAAGCGCCGAGTCATGCTGACCGAGGCCGAGCTGCGCGGGCTGCTGGCCAAGATCGAGGACATTGGGACGGAGAACGCCCTGGCGCTGCGCATCCTGCTGGCCACCTGCGTTCGATCGGTGGAGCTGGCCAAGGCCCGATGGGAGTATGTCGACCTGGAGCGCGGCACCTGGTGGGTGCCAGAAGAACACGTCAAGGTCCGACGCGGCTTCACTGTGCCGCTCACGCCGACCGTAACCGGCTGGTTCCGGCAACTGCTGGCCCTGGCCGGCACGTCGGAATGGGTTCTTCCCGCCCGCCATGAGCGCCGCCGCCGCAACCAGGGCGGGGACACGCACGTCGGCGAAACGACGCTCTGGGCTGCCATCCGGCGCGCCTTCGACCGCGGCGACCTGGACATCCGCCGGTTCACCCCGCACGACACGCGCAGCACGGCCAAGGGCCACATGCGAAACCTGGGCGTCAGCAACGAGATTTCAGAGCTGGCCCTGAATCACAAGCTCAAGGGGATGGAGGCGATCTACGACGTGCGAGACGATATTCCAGAGCGGCGAGCCGCGCTGGAGCTTTGGGCGGCCTACCTGGAGAGCTGCGCCAGCGGCAAGGACTGGAACGTCACGCCCCTGCGCGCCGCATCCTGACCGGAGACAGCATGAACGATAACGGAATCCTGGAACAGGTCGGCGGGCAGTACGTCGCCGCGGCCATCAAGACGCTGCCGCCAGCCGTCACGGCAGAGGACCGCGATCACTTCGTGGAAATCGACGCCGGCCATGCCGGCCGGGTCCGGCTCACCTTCCGCAAACAGAAGGCCAAGCGCGGCAAGTTCAGTCACTGGTTTTGGCAGGCCAAGCGGGCGGATCCGGCATGAGCGACTACATCAACACACCGCCAGTCAAGGAAATCTGGCTGCGCGCGCTGCCGGCGCTCAAGGGCGTCAAGAACGGCGACTATCTGACGCTGGACCTGCTGCGCGCGGCCTTCGGGCTGGACCTGGGCCGGAAGCTGCAGGATGTCCTGGCCGCCGGCGAGCGCGACGGGCTGCTGATCGTCGACCGCGGCGCGGTGCCCACCACCTACCGGGCGACGTCCATCCTGGAATGGGGCGTGCGGGCGCAGAAGGAAGACGGGGAAGAGTAAAAAAGGCTTGTTGGATAGCGCATAATGCGCTATTATTCTGTACATGGATAGCGCAGCCCGCGCAGTCCGAAATCCCGAAAGGACGACGAAATGGAAAAGACCTTGGACACCATCAAGACCGAAGCGGAAATCGCAAAGCTGATGGCCGAGACCAGCAAGCTGAACGCGGAAGCCGCCAAGATGATCCGCGAACGTGCCTGGTATCCCATGGTGATGATCGCCGCAGCATTCACCACCGGCGCGGCCCTTGCAAAAGTGATGATCGGATAACCAAGGAACCCGCCGAAAGGCGGGTTTTTCATATGGACTACGTACCCCCTACCCCGGCCAATCTCCAGGCCCTAAAGAACGAGCTTGGCTACACGGGCAAGCAAATGGCCGCGCTCGCGTGCGTCGGAGAACAGCACTGGCGCAAGTACACGGGCGGCGCTGATCCAAAGGACATGCCGTACCCGAACCTGTTTCATCTAGCTGCCGTGCTGGAACTGAAGCCGGAAGACTTGGCCCGTATCCACGCGCGCATGCAGTCCATCGGCGCGACGATAGCTGACGCCCAGGAAGCGTAGCGCTCGGTGCATCCCTGTTCCGGCCATCACTTGGGCCACGCATCAACCACGGCGCGATGCCGCGCCGAGCATTCCCCATACCGGAGCGCCAGCGCCATGTAGCTGCGCGCGAAGTCGTCCCAGCTATGGCTTGTCACCTCCGGCACCGGCGGGCACAGCTGGGCCAGGTTGGCGGGCAGTATTGGCCAGGCGGCCGGCGTCGTTGATGTGCTGCAGCCGCTCAGCATCAAGGCGGCAGCCAGCAGGCAAAGGGGTCTGAACTTCGACACGGGTGTACCTTTCGATGGTTTTGGGCTCGGCGTCCCGCAGCGCTTGCAGGGCGTCTTCCAGGGTGGTCGACACCCCAGCCAGCCGCGCGGTCTGAGTCTTGAACTCGGTCAGCTCGGTCAGTGTGTGGTCGGCATTCGCCTTAGCGACGCCGGCCTGATATTGGCTGGCGCCATACCAGCGCACGCCGAAGACGAGGGCAGCGAGCGCTGCCGCGCCGATCAGGTATGGCAGCGCCGCGCGCAGGAGCGGATTCATCGTGTCACCTCGGCCAGCGCCCGCGCGTAATAGCCCGGCCAGGTCTCCGGATGCGGCTTGCCCGGTCGCCAGGTGCGCAGGTACAGAGCCCAGGCCCCCCGTTCATCGCCGACCGCAGGCAGCCGGCCGGGGTCGCTCCACAGCAGCAGGCGCGCCAGGCCGGCCGCCAGCACGTCGTCGTTCTCGATGGCATCCCAGATAGCGGCGTCGCGCGCCGGCACGCCCCGGGCTTGGTAGAGCTGCGCGGCTGCGGCACGGCTGGCGGCATGCAGCCGGACTCCATGTACCATCCCGCCGCCTTGCTCGGCCTGCCAGAAGCTCTTGGCCGGCCCAGTCGGGCGCGGCGGGTTGCCCACGAGCTGGCGGCGATGCTCGAAGCGAGATTCTTGCAGCCCGATCGCCAGCAGCATGATGCGCGCCTCGGGGGTGTCCATCCTGGCAGGCAGCAGCGCTAAGGCCGGGTCGATGCCGGCTGCGATGATTTCGGATAGCGTCATTGCTTGGGGCTCCTGATGTGCTTTGCCGTCACGGCAGCCACGTAGAAAGCGGCCGAGGCCGCGAGCGCAGCGTCTCCCGCGCTGGCCCAGCCCGCCACGAAGATGCGGCAGGCCGCGCCCGTCGCCGTCAGGCAGACGGCGGACAGGCCGATCCGCTCGAGCGTTGTGTCCTTGATGCCGCGCGCGAAGACCGCCAGGCCAGCGCCGCCGGCCACCACCAGCCAGCAGACGAAAGCCAGCACCGCCCACAAGGTGAGATAGATGGTGCCGTCCATGTCACGCCCCTTTGCCGCGCACGCGATCCAGAACTGCTTGCCACAGAGCGCCGATGGGCGCCTCCTGCACGGCCTGCCACATGCGCGACATGATCGCCATGCCCAGGAATCCGCAAAGGAAGCCGGAAAGACCCTCGGGAATGCCGAGGAACTGCGCCAACCACGGCGACCCGTAATAGGCCAAAACAGCGCCGGTGGCCGCCATGCTGGCTTTGGCCGTACGGGATCCTTGCAGGAACCGCATGGACACCATCGCGCCGATGACGCCGGCCAGCTTTGCCGCGAAGGCGTCGAAGTCTTGGATATTCAATCCCGTCCCCTATAGACGTAAAAATGGCCGCTATGCGACCAGTGGGTGTTTTCAGCGTCCCATACAATGCGGACTTTCAAATCGGAGAGTTGCAGTGCATCGAGCGAAGGCCGTCCTGTCGTGCATCCTATTGATAGGGGCATTTCTGTTTTCGGCGCCATCACCGGCCGTCGACCTGGACGCCAAGCATCGGATTGCGGCGGCCATCCGCGATGGTCAGCCGGTGCGCATAGCCCTGGTGGGCGATAGCGTCGCCTGGGGCTCGGCCGCATGGCCCTGGGATTCCCCGCAGCACAACAGCATCTCCCCGTTGGAAACTGGCCCCGACGACCCTCGGTGGACGACGTACGCCAACCAGTTCCGCGCCTACCTCAAAAAGAAGAATCCCGCGTCTGACGTGGCGAACCTGTCAAAGGGCGGCTACACGTCTGCCCGGCACCTGAAGGAGCGAACCATCGACGAACTGGCGCGGCGAGGCGGCGCCGACGTGGTAATCATCGTGCTGGGGATCAACGACGCGTTTTCGGGGAGCGTCTCGCCGGATGAGTACAGGGCGAATCTGATGAAGCTCATCGACCAGGTGCAAGCCATCGGCGCGGCTCCTGTGCTGATGAAGGAAAACGCCATCTTCGACAAGCTGATCGGCTACCCTGATACCGAAGGCCACGTCGTGTACAAGCGGCGCTACCTCGATCAGCTGGACGATATCGCCCGCGAACGCGGCCTTGGGCCTGTAATCGACGCCTGGACGCCCTTCAATGACCAGTTCGAGAAAAAGGGCTTTGCCGAGTCTGGCCTGATGACCCACCTAGACCAGACCGGCAAAGACGCAGTGAACGCGTGGCACCCGGGCCAAACTGGCCACGACCTTTATCTGGATGTGCTGATCGCCTATTTCACGCCGTAGGCATCACAGCATGTACCCGTGTGCCTGCATCTCCTGCCGCAGGTAGGGTTCCAGCGCCAGATGGCCAGCCTCGTTCAGATGCAGCCCGTCTGCGAAATGAGCAGGTGTCAGAGGTGCTTGATAGCCTCGGATGAATTTCGCCCCCTCCTGCGAGCAGATGTCGGCAATGAAGGAGCCCCACTCCACGATGTTCCACACTCCGTCGGCCTTTGTGACTCCCGTGGCGCCGTTGGCCCGCCAAAGCGGGGTGACGCCTACAACTTTCAGACCCTTCACCACCGCTGCACGTACCAAACCTCGGTAGGAGGCGACGAACTCTGTCCCGCTAACGGCCGGGGACGCCCAGTCGTTTGTGCCCAGCGTGATAACCAAGCCAGTCGCGGGGGCCGGGCCCGAAACGCGCATGATGGTGGAGAAATTCGACACCCATCCCATATTTGGGTCGCTTCCATCGGCCACGCGGGCGCCACCCCACGAGAGGTTGTGGATGACGGAACCGGTGTTCTTGGCCAGGTTCACCACCGTCAAGTTCGTTCCCGGCACTCGAATCGGTCCTGGTGCCTCATACACTGCTGCGTGGATCGAATCCCCCAGCCAAATCCACCGTTCTCCTGCTGCCATGCTTTCCTCCTTCGGTAACGGCGATTAAGCCGGCGCGCCTACGCCGCAGCCTTGGGCGTCGGTTCGGGAAATAACGGTTTCACCCCTTCGGGCAGAGATTCCCAATATTCAGCCCATCGAGCGTCGTCGGTCCGAATCACGGTAGTCGGTTTCTGACCGGCCAATTCTTGCGGGCAGCCGAAGGCCGCGACGATCGTCTTTTCGCTGGCGCCCGCAAACAATACGTGGATTTCGTTCATACCCGCCCCGTCTTCAGATGGTGTAGCCATTGATGCCCATGTACGCGCCGATGGTGCCGCCGGATACGGTCGCCGTGTAGTAGAGGGTCTGCGCTGTGGCGAGCTGAACCCCGCTGAACGGCGCCGAGTAGGCGACTGCCGGTGTGCTCATTTGCGGCGTGAACAATTGCGCTCCGACAGTGGCCGTCGAGAGAACGTTGAACGAGCCAGATCCGGCAACGGTGGACGTCAGCGAGTAGTACCCGGACACCGATTTCGCGTTCGGCGGCACCGCGCCGCTGATCGTCACAGGCGTGGGCGTCGAGACCTGCACCGCCAAACTGAGAACACCCTTGATCTCGATGCTGATCTGTCGCCCCAGTTGCAAGCCTACGACCAGTTGCTGGCTCGCGTTCGTGGGCCAAACGCTGATCAACGCCGAGGCCGTATAACCGGCCGGCATATTCGCACCGCTGTAGATCGTCGGCAGCAGCGCTCCGGTCGCATTACGGGCAAGCAGGCTGCTGGCGCCCGTCGTCGGGTTGTAGATGGCGTAAATGCCCACATAGCCGTTGGTGGGCGCAGCACCCGTGTCCATGCCACCGGCCCCGGTCGTGGCCAGATTCAGCGTCTTGCTGAAATTCCCCAGCCGGTAGCCCTGGCCGCCCAGCGCCGTGGCGACGATCACCTCGTCCGCGGTGAAAGTGGTCGTGGCCGCCGCCGTCGAAATGGAGCTGCGCAGGTTGCTGGCATTGCCAGCCAGCCCCACGGGTGCTGCTGCGACCCAGCCCGCGCCGCCAGCATCCGGGTCCGTAGTATTGTTGTCGCTGATGCTGCGCCACGCACCCGTGCCGTCCGCGGACAACACGCGAGCGCCGCGCGGGTATCCACCGACTGCCGTCGAGAATGCGCCGTCATAGGGGTATCCGCCGCCGGCCTGTGCCCACCGCACCGCGGCACTCAGGAAATTGAGGATCCCATTGAAGTCGGCTCCGTAGGGTGGCACGCCACCAGCGGCCAGCGGAGTCATGGTCAACGGCGGGAACCCGTCGGTGAACGATGCCGCGCCCGGCGTCACGCCGATCTGAGAGGCGACGGGGATGGTATTTTTGGTTCCGCTGTCCGCGAACGGGACGGCGGATTTGCTGGGTGCGTTGCTAGCCTGCATAGATGAGCCCCGAGGATGTGAAGAAAACACCGGATCCAAAAGGCTGCATCAGCGCCTCATTGAATCCGAAGGTTGTTGGAAGATCGACCTGGAGCACGTTGGCCAGGACGGCCGCCGGCTTCGGGATAGCACCCGACTGGGTAAGGATGGCGATTTCGTACGGCTCGAGGGCGAATTCGAACACGTACCGGAACTCCATGTTCCCGGTGTCGGACACATAGCAGCGCCCACGGCCGGCAAACAGGTTGGATAGCAGGCGATTCAGGCTGGGCGACGTGCAATCGGAGATGTTGGCCAGCGCCTTCACAAGGATGAGCTTGCGATACGCGTCGTCGGCCAGCCGATAGGTCTGGGTCGCCTGCTCACCCGTGAAGAATGGTGCCTGGTTGAATGGCTGCCAATCCAATGCCTCTTCGTAGCCCAGGTACGTGACGTCCCCGGGCACGGTCAGCATGCGCCCGATGTCCACGATCCTCCCCCAGATATCCAGCCCGAACCCTTGCGCCGTCTCAACGTTCCAGACGAAGTCGTAAAACGCGTCGAAGTCCGCGTCCGGGTTGATGTACTCATCCATGTTGTTGATCAACTGAACGAGCGTCGGACTATTGGCGTACTGGCTGATGATGGTGCGGGCCACAAGGCCCGGCTTCGGGTCGACAGTCATACCAGGGTCACCGAAATGTCATCGGCCGTGATCGTGGGCCGGCGGTTGATGGGCACCGTAAGACTGGGTGCAGTCGGCGTTACCGTTCCCAGCAACAGCGACAGGATCGACACGGAAGGACTCAGAAGCGAGATGGGCGCGTAGAACCGGCTGGCGTAGATAGTCGACCCAATGCGCGCGCGCTGGCCCCCGTCTGCCCCGTTGAACGCGTCAACGATGGCCTGCTTGGTCAGCGCTACGATGTCCGATGGAAGCGCGGGGTTAGCGGCCAACTGCACGGCGAACAGGACTGGAAGCGCTGCTGGGGTTTCCCACGTCACGACGTAGGACGGATACGGGTAGGCATAGCCCTCCCGATCCTCGATCGTGTACGACGTGTTGCCGTTGTAGTTGGCCCCGTTGCTCTTCTTGCGCCAGATCGCGTCCGCGATGTCCGCCGCCTCGCCGCCCACCACCGCCACCCAGATGGAATGCGGTGCGAGCGACACCCCGCCAATGGTCTGCGGCACCGACAGGTTGTTCTCTGTCACATAGACATCAATCACATCGGCCACATTGGCCACGTTCGCATAAATGGAGGGCAACGAACCACGCGCATTCAGGGCCACCGACTGGCGCCGGCGCGCTTCGAACTCGGCGCGCGACTCGACATAGCTGCCGACCGTGCCGGCGTCCGCATTCAGGACCGAATCCCAGCCTGGGATAGCCTGGTAGATCTGGTTCAGCGCGCCAGGCGCGCAGTCCACCGGGCCGTCAACCGAGCATGCGAACGGCAGGTCAATGCTGCCGCTCGGCGGGATCGTGCCGGCCTGCGTGCAGAGATACAGGTTACCGTCCACCGCCTCAGCCCGCGCGCCCACCGGGATTACCACACCGGACAGCCCTGTGCACGTCGCGATCACCACAGTTGGGGTGCCAGGTTTGCGGTCCAGAAAATAGATCCGCCCGATCGCGTCCTGCATGCGCCCCTCGGCGAACGCCGGGTCTACCTGGTTCACGTAGAGGGCGAACTCGTTGTTCTTGTCGCCGATGATGGCTGTGGTGCTTGATGCCAGTTGCCCCTGGGGCGTTTCCAGCGCCGAATTCAGGCCGCCGCCAAAGGCAGCGTCCATGTCGGTCTGAACGCCCGCCAGAATGGCCGACTCTTCGGGCAGCACCAGCCCTTCCGGCGTGAACTGCACGCGCGGCACTTGGGAGCTTGTAGCCATGGTTTCCTCAGAAGCTGACGGTCTGCGTGCTGCCGTCGGTCAAGGTGATTTCGACATAGCCCTCGAGGGCTCGATCTGTGAAGCTGGTGAGCGTGCACAGCGCGCTTGCAACATCGGGCACGGTGCGCGCAGCGCGCTGGACGTTCTCGCGCACCAGGGAAAGCGGCGGCCGGTTCCCCAGGATGTCTTCCCAGTACGGGACGCCCGGCGCCGTGTTGTAGAAAAGCTCACCCTTGAACAGCTTGATGGCGCTGGCCACGTCCTGGGCCACGGCGTAGGGATTCGACGCCATGGCGATGTTCCCAGAGGCATCGAGCACCAGATCCCACGCCGACCGGTCGAGCAAAAGCGTGTTCATGGATTCGGTGTCCCCGTGTTCGAAGGCCCGCTCTGCACGCCCGGATGGGTATGCGTCGAACCGACGTCCCTTCCGTTGTTGCGCAGCGTGCCCAGCGTATTCATGTTGCCCTGCCAGGTTGAAGTTCCACCGTACGATCCCGAGCCTTGTTGCACGTTGCCGTTCAGCACGATGTTCGGCGCATTCAGCGCGCATTGCGTGCTGGCGTTCATTTCAATGTTCGGTGCCTGAACCGTCACCTTGGACGGAGACACCACGTTGATGCCGCCCGCGGTGAATTGCACGTACTGGGCGGGCGTACCGTTCAACAGGCCGCCCACATACAAGCCGTCGGCCATGTCGTGCGCCCGCCAAGACCCGGGGTTCGCCTGCGCCTTCGCCGCCTTGACGGCCGAGATATCCCGGCTGGCAAACACGGCGATGCCGATGTCCCCGATCTTTGGGTCCAGGATGATCGCGTCCGTGCCACCTTGCAGGCGGAAGTAAGGCAGGTTGTGCAGCACCGCATGCGGCACCGCGTTGCCTGCGCCATCGAGCTGATTGACCAGCGGCTGCACGTCTACGAAGCCCACCGGCGCCACGCCGCCGGAGTTCGTGACGGCCACCACGCGCACGAGCGTCGAAGTGCTGAGGCGCGCCAGCGCCTGCTGAATCACAAACATCACGGCGCCGTACTCGTCGCCGCCTTCCGCCGCCCGTGCCTGGCCAGGGTAGCCAAATTGATCAGCCATTTATCTGCCTCTGACACATGATTTGCGAAATCCAGGCTCCCCCTGGAACTTTGGATTCCAGCGTATGAACGATGCTGACGACGATCCATTCACCGTGCGCCGCCTCGATCGTGCTGATGACCTGCACCAATCCACCCAGACTCAACTCAGGCGTGTACAGGAGGGTGAAAACGACCCCGCCGCCAGTGAATGATGGGTACCCCATCAAGTTCTTGTCCGAGGAAATTTGCACGGGATCGCCCAGCCGTGCAGCTGCGCGCGGCCAGATCGCAAGAACTCCTCGATCGATTGCATAGCTGATTCGTGCCGCGCGCGCGCAGGACCGCAGTTGCTCCAACGCGGTCCCGCTGAAGTACGGGTTGGATAGCTGAACCGTCACGCCACTGTTTTCGAACGCCAAGCCCATGGCGCTTGCCAAGTCGGACGCGATGACCGCCACATCCGTCGACCCGCGATAACTGCGCGCGTTGACGGGCTTCACAGCGTGGATTGCAGCCGATAGCGCCACCACGTTGAACACGACTTCCGGGGCGCCTCCATAATCCGCCCAGGCCTGTGAAATCGTCCCCTCGTAGAGAACGGTCAGGGCGTCGCCCTCATCGCCGGCCGCCACGAGAATCCGGTTGTTACGCCGCTCCGTCATGATCGGCCCTATCACCGTGAGCTGGTTCATCATGTCCTGGCTCAGGCCGAACATACGAAGCTGAAGCTGGCTTTGGGCATCCCCGTTGTATGCCACGACGGCAGCCGATACCCGATATCCGGTCAGCGTGACGTCTGGTCCTTTGGTATCGCCAAACTCTCCTTCCCCCAGGCTGATCGTGACGTCGATGCGACGCTTGACGAAGCTCATAGCTCAGATGCCTCCAGGTACGCCAGCACGAAGCGGGCCCCTAGCCCGGTGTAAACCGGATCCGCATGCCCGCGCGTGTCCAGAAAGCTCAGGTCGCCCACGAAGCCGCGGTACGCCTCTCGGACGATCCTGACCCGGTCGTGGCACAGCGCCGCCGTCACGATTGGCCGGTGGCTCACGAACAGGTCCAAATACAGCCCCGTCGACTTCTCATAGACGTTGATCTGGCAGCTTTGGCCCGCCAGAATGACGTTCAACGACTGCGACGGCACGGCGCGCAGGGGAATCTTCCTCATTGGAACTCCGTCGTGAGAATCAGCGGCTCGCCCGGCTCCGTGCCCAACGGGAAGGATTGCACCTGACCATTGCTCTGTGGGTCGGCGCCGCTGGGCTCTTGCGTCTGCGCGAACTGTGCCACAGCCGTCTGCCGCACCTCCTCAACCTGCAGCTCAACGATCAGCAGGCTGGACCCATTCCGGCTATCCCGGCTGTACGAGTAGTTCACCAGGTTGGCAGACGCATAGACGATTTCCGGCGTCACCACCGAGTACAGGTCGGTGCTGCTCGCAATTCGCTCCAGCACGCCCAGCATGACGTTTCTGGACGCGAGGCTACCGCTGTGGGCCAGGAGAATTGATGCGTCGTAGGGGTTGTCCACCTTGTTGAAGGAAGTGAACGTCCCCTGCTCCAAAGGAAAGGTCGAAATACGGCCACCGCCCCGAAATCTGATTCCCATGAAGGAATCGAACACCACGGCAGGATTGCCATCCTGGTCGTACAGGCCCCAAAGGGGCGTGCCGAACAACAAGTCGGTAAGGGCACCCAAACCGAGGTTCGCCAATTCCGACAGGGACGGTAGCGTCGCCTCTCGGAATATGGCCGGCACCCCGGGAACCTGCGGCACATTTGGAAATGGGATGAGCGGCATCAGTTAAGCCCCGTATTGGCCTGCTGGACGAGCGTCTGATTTCTGCCCATCCCGGAAAGATCGCGCGCAATGCCGGCGCCATCCGTCGCGGCGGTATGCACGTGCACGGGGCCGTTGAAGATGGTTTCGGTCGAGTTGTTCGTCGTGTTCGAGGCCGGTGCGCTGGCGGCCAACTGCGCCGCCGGCTGCGCGGCCCGGGCGGCTCCCGCTGAAGCCAAGGCGCCGTTCTTCAGCGCTTCCGCGTGCGCGAGCTTTGCCAACTCGGTCGCCACAGCCGCGCGCTCTTCGGCCTTCTTTTCCTTCTGCGCGGGGATCTCGAAGTCCGTGGTCACTACACGGCTGGCGTCCTCGACTGTCTTCGCCGCCCTGAGCTTGTCCCCAGCTGCTTTGTGGCTGTTCCGCAGCTCCCAATCGACGAAGGCGTACTGCTGGTCCCTGGTCGATTGCGCCAGCGCCACGCCCATGACCTGCTTGAACATGTCGACGCGCTCGTTTCGCCACTGGGCCACCCCAAACGCCGTGCCGTTGTCGCCGACAGCCCGGTGATCCAGCTTGCCGCCGCTCTCCGCTTGCAAGTTGTTGACGATTCCAATGGCCTGCGCACGGGACCAACCCATCTTCTCGAATTTGGTAATCGCATCGCTGGCGTCGGGCGTCAGCTCTGCCTTACCCTTCGACATCCAGCTGGGCGTAATCGCCTCCTTGGCGGCGAGCATTGAGGCTAGGACGGGATCCTTTGACTCAGCAATCCTTTTGCGAGTCTCTTCCGGGATGAGCTTGTTCGCCACCTCGGTGATCGCCTTGAGGATCTGCTCGAAGCCCATCACCAGCAGCTTCACGCCTTCGTTGATCTGGGCCTTGTTGGTGATGATCCAATCGCCCAGCTCGATCAGCTTTTCAACCAGAAAGTCGAACGCCGGCATCATCGACGTGAGGACATTCACGCCCACGCTCGACAGCCGGTTCATGGCCGTGTCGTACTTCTGCCGCAACTGCTCTGCGCGCTGCGCCGCGGCCGCTTGCTCAGCCGCCGGTCCAGACTGCTCCCGGCGTCGGCGCGCGATACCCTCCGGCCCCTCCTTGTAGAGGTTGAACTGCTGGGCATCCAGGCCCATCATGTTCGCGGCCAGCGCGGCGCGTGCGCGGTCGGTCTTGTAGATCTCGGCGACGATCCGCGCCCGGGCCTGGAGGTAAGTGTTGCCGTCCTTCAGGTCTTCGGTCTTGCCGCCGAACTGGAAGAACGCCGGCAGCGTCTCTGCCGCCATGCCGCGCTTGAACTTCGCGACCTGGTCAGCCGACTCGCGAAGTTGGGCCGTGATGCCCTCGACCGAGCCGCCAGCGTTCTTGGCAGCAAGCTGCCATTCAGCCAGGTCCTTCGCGCTCATGTTCAGGTTGTCTGACATGCGCGCCAGGCTGGCGGTGGACTCGACCGTGCTGGACACGAAGTTCTTCAGGCCCATGCCGGCCGTGAATACAGCGAGCAGCGCCAGCGCCTCGTTGCGCACCCTGCTGAAGAACATGGCCGCCTGCTTGCCGCGGGCTTCCATCTCGCGCGCGGTCTTGGCCGATCCATCCCGCGTGTGCGCAAGCGCGTCGTCCACCTCCGCCGCACCCTGCTTGAAGCCCTTGGCGTTCATGGTGAGCGTGACGACCAGAGCATCAAGAACGGTGGCCATACTATTTCCTCGAGTTGGCTATGGCCTGCTGGTTGTGCGCGTCCACTGCGAGCACCTCAAGCAGGTTGTAAAGGTCCTCGGCCCCATAGACCGTCTGCAGGTCGTGCAGCAGGCCCGGGTGCCGAGAGATCAGGGCGCCGATGTTCCGGGGAATGTTGGCGTAGTGGATCAGACGCGGGCCGCCTGCCCAGGCTTGGAGCCCGAAGTCGATGGGGCGGCGGCCATAGAAAAATCCATGTGCAGCCCCAGCACCTGCTTGCGCAGTTGCAGCAGCGTCGCCACTTCCTCGATATCGTCGGGGATAAGCGCACGGGTCACGGCGGGGCTGGGCTGGATCTGGATGCACTCCATCATCTTGTCCAGCAGCGGCTTGGCGCTGTCGAAGGGCAGCTTGGCGATCGCCTTGAGGCCCATCGCAGCGACCCCAGCAAGCCCCGCCTCGGCGATGTTGTCTGGGATTTTCACCCCGGCGTTCATCAGGGCGAAAAGCGCGCGCCCGGCCCAATCCTCGGCCTCGTAGGCCGAGAGTTCGGTCAGGATGAACACCTTTCCCTTGTCGCGCCCCTCGGCGCTGATCGTTACGGTTGCCGTCTTGCGGGCCATATCACACCAGCGCCGGAGAGACGTTTTCCCAGGTGATCTGGTACGTCATGGGTTGAAGGATGGCGCGCGCGGTCGGCGCCGGCGGGATCTGCGTCAGCACACCCTTGGTCATGACGAACTTGCGTCCGATCGACGGGATGTTCAGCGTGCCATTGGCGTAGAACACCTCCCGCGCCACCTTCATGGCGGCCAGCCACGCCTCGAAGATGGTCATGGAGGGCGAATCGGCCTGGATCGCGATGGTCTGCACGCTCATGAAAGGCGTGTAGCCGGCCGACATGCGCCCGTCCACGCCCATGACGGCCTGGGCGGGCTGCACGGCGTCGAACGTGAAGGCGTCGTCCGTCGCATAGCCCTCGATCTTCTGAGGGATGGGGAAGATTCCGCCGACGCCGAGCAGCAGGACGGAATTTGCACTGGTGAGAGTAGACATGTCGGTCGTCCTTACAGGATGGCCAGGGATGCGAGAGTGATTTGCTGAACGGAGCCGCCGTCCATGTACCAGAAGGTCATGGGCGGAGTCTCGCGCGCGGCGCGCACCTGCGCCGTCGCCGGCAGGATTTGGAGATACCAGCCGCGCGTTTCCAGCGTGCCGGAGATTTCGACGCCAGCCTGGTTGTTCACCTGGGCCTTCTGCAGGCTCGACAGCGGCACGCCGGCGCGGATGGCGCCGAAGTTCACCGCGGCGTTCACCGGATCCATGCACGCGGCATCGATCAGCGCGTAGCCGTCGGCGTTGTACGGGATCGAGTTCACCTGCGTAAGCAGCGTCATCAGCGCCTGCTGGAACGCGTTGTTCAGCCAGATCTGGTTGACATAGGTGTCGGCCCATTGCCAGTCGCCGCTGATCTGCCCCGGGTAGAAGAACCGGAACTGGTCATTGCTGGTGGCATAGTCGCCGTAGAAGTTGTAACCGTTGTCGATCAGCGTCTGAGCGGTCGTCGCATCGGTCACGGAGAACGCCAGGCCCGACTGGCCGCGGAAGGCCAGCGTGATCCGGCCATTCGTACGCTCGAAGTCGATGCTGGCGATCGTGCCGAGCACGAAGGCGGCATGCTGCACGTCTTTGTACACAGGCACCGAGCCCGAATACTCGTTCGCGGCCACGATGGCGCCCCAGCTCGTGGTGCTGCCCTGCGTGGTCGCCTGGACGTCGGTATCCCAGCCCACATACACGTAGCGGTTGCCCTGGCTGTTCGTCCAGGCCGAAAAATCGACCTTGCCGGCCGTGTCCGGTTCGAACGTGGTCATGAACGACGCCCAGTTCTGGGTGACGTCCGTGATCGCGCCCAAGTTGGTCGCCGGCGTACCGGCCGCCGCGCCCTGCGACAGAACCGCGCCCGTGGCTTGGGTCAGCTTCAGCCCGGCGGCGATGGTGCCACTGCCAAAGCCGACGGCGCTCGCCACGCCATCGGTGGCCGACGTGATGACGAAGGCCGCGCGCTGAGCGTCGTAGGTGCACGAAGCGCCGAACGACGTGAACGCCGCCTGGATGAGCGATGCAGCATTCGAGAAGCTCGTCGCGGCCGCCAGCGAAATGGCGCTGGATGTCTTCGGGGTACCGTCGATGCTCACCGTCAGGACGCCAGACAGCGCCTGCAGTTGCGCCAGAGTCGTCGACGCCATCGACCCGCCGCGCAGGTATGCCGCCACGTCATCCAGCGGATACTGCGCGAACAGCAGGTCGCCCGGCTTGCGCGTCGAGTTGTCGAAGCCGTTGAAGTAGATGCCGGCCAAGATGGCCTCGGTGGAGGTCGGGCCGAAGAACCGCTGCACGTCGCGCGCGGTCGCAAAGCTCTGAACGGTGCCCACGGGCACCGCGGTGTTGTCGGTCAGGATCAGGCCGTTCAGGTCGAGCGCCGATCCGCCGGCGCCGATCACGCCAGGAACGACCTGGACGATTTCACTGGCGGGAATGGTCATAGCTTTTAAGCTCCGGGTGGATATTTCTCATCGACCTCAGTCAGGTCGACATGCAGATGCTCCGCGAACTGCTGCGGAAGAGTGATGGAGGGGTTGAACTGCAGGACGGCGTCGAATGACCACCGCTCCATGTATTGGCTTTCGCCGGTGATGAACGGCAACTGCCTGGGCTCGCCGGTGTAGAGGGGCTGCGCGCGGCCCAGCTCGGCCAAAAACTCGCAGCCGTACTGGCTCCGCAGCGCGATCGACAGGACAAGCGCCCGATCCTGCGCGCGCTCGCCGTAGCAGTCGACCTGTGCGGCCCACTGGGTGGGGCGTGTCAGGGTCCGCGTTCCAGTCTCCGGCGTCGGGTCGGAATACGCGGTGGTGGGCAGCGACAGCCCGACAACGCCCATAGGCGTGATCACCACGTAATCGCCTTTAGGCGACGGCACGCGGTTCACCTCGCCGCGCACGACCTCGCAATCCACCAGCGTGTCCGCGAAAGCCCCGAGGTCGTCGACCAGGTCGTTTTCGGTGATTGTGATCGGAACACTCATGGCGTTTCGTCCATTTGTAGGGTCACCCCCACCTTGCACCAGTCGGGCCACGTCTCGAAGACTGCGGTAACGAGCCAGGTCTGTCCGTCGAACAGCAGCAGATCGCCGCCCTTGGCCAGCGGGCGCACGACGCCCTGGGTGTCGCCGAACATGTAGACGCTGCGCTGCACGCCCTGGATGTTCTGCGCCTCGAGGTGCGCCACGTCCCGGCCACTGAGCGGCTGGACCTGAAGTCGCACGTCATCCGCCGGCAGGTACTTCGGCACCTGCTTGCGACCAGGGCCCATGTCGTAGCCGTCGCTGTACCGGATCTGCCCGGTGATCATCGGATTCACCGCTGCGATGATCGGGCTGACGATGGCGTGCAAATTCATGTGTCGACCTCGTAGTCCACGCTGTTGAGCAGGTGCCCAGTCCAGACCAGCGGCTTTGCCTGCGTGCCTGTCACATTGGGCTCAACGCCGGCCGCAATGTCGTGCCGCGCCTGCTGCACGTCCGCAAAGGAAATCGACTCCGGGCTGTTGCCGAACCGCTCGCGCAGCAGCAGCGTGACCTTCGATAGCGCGGGCCCGCTCACATCGCGGATGGATTCCTGCAATTGGCCCTTGATGCCTTCGCCCATCTGGCCAAGCGCCTTATCGATGTCGTAGTCGTTGTTCTTGGCCAACGCACCGAGGGCGCGCGGCCATCCCTTCTGCTTGGCGGCGATCATGGTGCGAAAGAAGGGCCTGGGCGGGATCCCCACCTCGGGCGATCCGAACTCCTGGATCGCGGCCACATACGCGACGGGCGTGCCGTCTGGGTAGGTAGCGTTCTCAAGAAACCCGGTGCGCAGTGTCCCGCCGTCGCCAGCCTTGTCAGCCATTTCCTTCAGTCGCGACATCAGGGCGTCTCCGCCCTTGAAGGTCACGGCCGCCATGGGATAACCACCGGGACGGCGAAACCGGTCGGCGCGGGCCGATAGCGGCCCACCCGGTACTTGGCGGTGGCCTCCCAATACTGGGCGCCATAGCCGGTTTGCGCATACCACTGCGCAGAGCCCGGCGCGACGTTGTACTCGGCCGAAACCGACACCGATCCCTCGGTGGCGCTGCTGATCCGGCCCACCAGCGGCCGCGGCCCCTGGCCGTTCTCGCCATAGGTCAGCGCCGCGACGTGGGCAGTCAGCAGGTACAGAAGCACCTTGCGCTCGTCGACGTCACAGACCGCGCTGGTGTCCTTGTTGCTCAGGTACAGCGTGGCCATGCTGAAGGCATGGTTGAGCTGCGCATCCGTGAGCGATGCGAAGGACGGATAGATCTGCCGGAACTCAGCGGGATCAAAGACGACGACAGCCATGGGGCTCTCCTAGCTTTTTTGATCGTCCAGGCGCTCGAGGCCCTTGCCGGGCTTATCAGGATCCAAGCCCTCCAGCCCGCTCTTCTCGCCCTTGCGCTCCTTTGCCTTCGACACGGCGCTGCGCTCGCTGCCCTGGGCGAAGATCAGTTCTTTCTTGAGCGGCTGGAAATCCGCATACAGCTTGGTCCAGGCTTCCCAGAAGTCGGCTGGCACATCGGTGAAACCGTGGCCAGCGATGGCGTCGGGATGATTGGCACCGTTCAAGGTGATGGAGGGTGCACCCGGGATGTCCAGGATCAGCCCGTTGGGCAATTTGCACGCGATGGTCACAGTCGACATATCTCTTCCTCGAATGAAAAAGGGGCGCCGCATGGGCGCCCCTCTGGGTTGCTGCGTCTCGCGTTGATCAGACGCCGATCATGGCGGCAATGGCCATCGGCACCTTGATGATGGCGCCCCAGGTCCCCTGTGACTTCTTCTGCTTGAAGCTGGAGGTGTCGCGGACGATGGCGTGGGCGCGCATCTTCTCGGTGAAGGCCGCGGTGCCGACGTTCTGGCCGTCGATCGACTCGGCGATGAGCTGCACCAACTGGCCCGAGCCCGTCGCATATTGCACGGCGGTCTCCACGGTCAGGTTGGGGAAGTTCTTCGCCAGCAGGTCGGCGACGTTGACGTTGTACTGGTTCGTCTTCGTCAGGTTGACCTCGATTTCAGGCGACATGCACAGCTTCATCTTGTCGCGTCGCGTGACCAGGCCACGGGTCTGCGTGACCAGTTGGCCATACAGCCGCTGCGAGATGTCGTCGTAGACCTGCTGGCCGTCCTTGGTGGACCACAGCGTGCCGCTGCCGGTGCCCGTGGCTCCCGGCGCGATGGGCGCCGACAGGTTGGGGTCGTTCAGCAGGCCGTAGTTCTGCAGGCCAGCGATGCCGAAGAAGTAGCTGTTGTCCTGGAACTTGTTCAGGACCAGCGCCGAGGCAATGTTCAGCTCGGCCGCCCAGTTGATCTTCGCTTGACCAGCCTTCTCCAGCTCGCGCTCACCCCATTCCGTCATGGTCTGGTAGTGATACGACTGGCGCTGCGGGAAGTTGGTGTTCGCGCCGGCGCGGCCGTTGTTGTTGAAGTCGCCGTAGGACGACACCTCACCCGTGGACTCCACCACGGGGAAGGTTGCAGTTTCGGTCGTCCAATCGCCCTTCTTCGACTCGCCCAGGATCACGGCGCCCTGCATGGGCGTCGTCAGCACGCGCGTCAGCTCGGGGTCGATGTAGTTCAGCAGGAAGCTCGGGATGCCCGAGTTGCTGACCGTCACGAGCGGGCCGGCCGCGTCCATGGCCATGCCATAGTCGTAGCGGAACTCGTCGGGCAGGTAGTCCATGGCGCCCGGGAACACGATGCCGAAGTGTTTCTCCAGCAGCGCGAGGTCTTGGTTTCGTTTCATGTTTTTACCCCAGGTTGGTGGAGGTGATCTTGATCAGCGAGCCGATCGCGCCCGGGCTGGCCACGAACCAGTCCGTTTCGGTGCTGCCGGCGACGGTTCCGCCCGCCGCACCCGTGGAAATGGTGCCGTCCGTATTGGACGCGAACACCTTCTGTCCCACGGTTGCGACCGTCTTGGTGGCAGCCCAGAAGTCACCCAGGTTGTGCAGGGTGACGCCCAGTCCGGCCGGAACGGTCATGGTGGACTCGGCCAGCCAGATCGTGATGAGGGCCTGCTGTTCGCGGTGAACGAAGCCCGTGGGGACGCCGGATCCAGCGTTGGTGACCTCACCAGCGGCGTCCGCCCAGGCGAAGCGGCCAACCGTCACTCCAGCGTCGCCGGCCACCAGCGCGCCGGGGCCCGCCAGCACGGTCGAGCGCGGGTTGGCGCTGGCGAAGTCGCCGGCAACCGCAGCGGCCGGTTCGATATAGACCTGTTTCTGAAAGCCCATTTACATCACCTTGACGTTTTTGGCATGGGGGAAGCGATCGAAGAAGCCCTTTTGGGCTGCCGAGTCCATCGCCACACGCGGGGTTTGGGGGGCCTGGTCCTGAGCCTTGGCCATCTTGACCAGCGCACGGTACGCCGTGGGCGGCACGTCGGTCAGGTCAATGCCCTTGGCATCCAGCGCCATCTTGTAGACCGCCTCGGCCGAGTCCTGGGCGACGATCTCGCCGAGGATGGGCCGGCATTCCTGCTCGGCGGTGCGGATCGCGGTCATGCGGGCGACGGCGGCCTGCTCGCCGGCCTTCTGGGCCTTGGCCAAAGCCTGGTCCATGGCCTGCTTGGTCACGGGAGCGGGCGGCGTGCCAGCCGTGGCGGGCGGTTCGTCGTTGGCTGCCTGTTCTGCCGACGGGGGGGCGCCGAGCGCTTTCATGACCTTCTCCATGTCTTCGTGGCCCAGAATCTCGCCCAGCGACTCGCGCAGCTTGCCCAGCAGGTCGTCATCAAGTGCGACATCCTTGGGTTCGGCTGCGAGGTCGTCCTCGTCTTCACCGATGGGCGCGACGGCCGGGTCGGTGAACACCTCGATGACCTCTTTCAGGCCTTCCAGGTCGGTGTCCTGCGCCAGCTTGCCCTTGAAGTGGTTCTGCATGGCGCGCACGATGCGCGGCTGCTCGGACTTCAGGTTCTTGCGGCTGACGCCCTTCAGGAAGGGGGTCAGGTCGCCCAGTGCCGCGTCCTGGGCCAGCCGGGGCCGGATATGCGCCCCGAGTGCCCCGGCGACGACGGCGGCGGTTTTGCTCAGTTTCATTTTCGGGATCTCCGAAGGGTTGAGGGTACTGCTGTCGCCTACGACGACGTCCGGGCCAGTCCGGCCCACTTCGACGAGCGCGACGTGATTGCCGCACAAGTCACGCATCACCCCGTCGTATGCGACGCCCTCGTACTTGCCGGGCGTCATATCGGCGCGGTAGCGGTACGCGGGGGAAAGCTCCTTCTGCTGCTCGGAGTCGATCAGCGCGATCGCGACGGCGTCCCATACGACGAGGGAATTCTTGAGGTACGGCGCCTGGTAGGAGGCGTTCGAACCCGTGGCCCCGACCACGAACTCTTTCTGCGGCTCTGCGGCCGATACGGGGATGTGCTTGGACAGCAGCGGGATGTTGTTGAAGGTGGGCGCCGCGCGCGCCAGCTCTTCTGGGTCCCGCAACAGGAAGTAGACGCGGTTGGGGTCAAGCCCCAGCGTCTCCCAGTCCGGGATCTCGTTGCCGCGGTACGGGTTGACCGTGGCCTTGCTGATGTTGCTGATCTCGACGTGCATCCGGCCGTCGGCGTCAATCCTGCGGACGGTGGCGCGGTCGAAGGCCAGGCCCTGACGGTTGTTCTGTTTCATTCGTCGAATCCAGGGATGATGCTGATGGCCACGCATCGGCAATTCGGCAGCTCGCCGGGGCGGATGTACTCGCCGTCGATGAGCATGCCCTTGTCGACGTCGTAGGCTTCGCCGTCCGCCTCCTGATGCGACTTGCGCGGATGCTTGCCGCCGCGCGAGTGCCGCCATTTGGCTTGTTTGATGCCCAAGCCCTGCTGGCGCACGCGCGTGATCGTGGCCGTGGCCTTGTTGTTCTGGTCGCGCGCAATGAACGTCGCGCGCCGCTTCGTGATGCCGTACCGCTTTTCCAGGTCCTCAACGAGCCCCTGAAGGTCACGGCCTTGGGTCACCGACCGCATGACCATGCCCTGGACCTCAGTCAGATACTCGGACGCGATCGACTTGATCAGCCCAACGTTCTCCTGCACCGTGGCCTGGAAGACGTCGTTGGCCGCCCGGGTCATCTGGAACTGCACGCTGAAGCCTTTTTGCCGCAGGGCATTGCGCAGGGACAAGTCCGCCGCGCCCATCGAGGTTTCCGCGAACTCCGTCGCCACCGGCTGGGCGGCCTCGTCGAAACGCCGCTGCCACTGCTTGGCGAGCCGGCGCATCATCTTGGTCAGCGCCATCGCCGGGCTTTCGTCCTGGGCGATCTCCGGCACGTTGCGCCGGTAGGCAGCGGTCAGCCAGTACACGACCGACCGTTGCATCTCGTCGATGAGGCGGTCCAGGCGCTTGCGGTAGGCCGCCTCGATCCCCAGGTTGGCGTGCACGGGGCGCAGCGGCACCTCGCGGCCAGTGGGGGATACGAGGTCAGGCATAGGCTTGTCCCTGCGGTTCGTCTTCCAAGGCTGGCGGAGGGGCGGGCACAGCATCCGGCTCGCCATCCTCATCCAGGTCGCTCACATCCAGCGAGTGGTAGCCGTTCGTCTCTTCTGCCGCGATGCGCTTGCGCACCTCGACAGGGCTGACGGCGCCGATGTCGACCAGCACCGAATCCGTGTCGGCGTCCAGCTTGCGCACCTCGGCCAGCTCCTTCTCGCTCATCTGCCACAACGGCACGAAGCTGAAGGTAATGTCCGGGTCGATCTCGCCGAACTCGTCGAGCTGGATCAGCTCCAGGCACGTCTGCAACGGGTCGCGGAACACCGCTTCCTGCGCCGAGTGCATGTCGTCGTAGAAGACTCGGATTTCACCGTCCGCCGTGGCGTTCAGGCCGCTGGGCGAAATGCCCATCAGCTTGACCAGCGGAATGCCGGACACAACGGAAAGCTGCTCCAGCGACTGGTTCTGCAGCGCGTCCAGGCCGGATAGGGGGACGTTCTCGAACCCGAATTCCTCAGAGTCCTTGTCAATGCCCCAGAGGCCGCGGTTGCTGCGGGTACGGTTGAACATGTCGATGCGAGCGAACACATCGGTGCCCGGGTCGCCTGACAGGACGGCCGCCAGGTTGGTCTTCAGGATCCCAACCGAGAAGTTGTCGATCAGGTTCGCCACCGCCTGGCGCGTCTTCAGCCAGTTGTTGACGTAGGGAATCGCCAACTGGGTCATCGACATGCCGCCGAAGTTGTACGACGGCTTCAGCAGGTCCGGCACCTCGCGGGACACGATATTCAGCAGGCGGCTGCTGTGCACTTGTCGCCCCAGCACAAACCACGAGGTGGGCTTGTAGAAGTCCGCCCGCATGGGGTTGTCGCTGTTGTACAGGTAGGGCGTCGTCCAAACCGGATCGATGACCTTGAACCCCACCAGCGAGCCCTTGGCGATCTTGGCCGGGCTCTTGACCAGGATCGACTGCAGCTCGTTCGGATCGGCCCAGGCCAGCGTGCCGCTGGGCGTCTTCACGTCGATGTAGATCTGCGAGCGCCCGAACAGGCCATCCTGCAGGGCGGCCAGACGGAACTTGGCGCGCAGGCGGTGCCGACGCATGGCCTTCTCGATGATCTCGAGCTTGTCGCCCTTGTCGTCGTCGCCCTTCACCTCGAGCTTGATCCACTTCCGGGTCATCTCCTTGGCGATGACGTCGGACATCTTGCGGTATTCGGGGCGCTGGGACAGCTCGGCGAGGTACGGATACCCGAGGAAGCCCATGCCCGCATAGGCCTCGCTCACATAGGCATAGACCGGGCTCATGGCCTCGTCCATCGCTAGCAAGGCCTTCTGCTTGTCCGCGGGGATCACGAACGGCGCCACATCGGGCCGCTTGAACTCGCCCTTCGGCGCGGGCTCAGGCTCGGTCGGCGCGATGTTGGACAGGCCCAGGGCTTCCGGGCTGATCTTCATCCCAGGCTCGCGGCGCGGCCCTGGAGGCGGCGGCATACGTCCGTCTGCCTCGGGCTGATAGCCGAACCAGGAACGGCGGCGCGCGGCCGGGACCGGCGCAGGAGCCGCGGGGGCATTCCTGCGCAGGATCCAGTCGAGTAGTTTCATGCACGCCTCATGGCTTCGGGGTTGATTGTCATCGGCCGCTTGGTGATCAGCTCGGCGAAGGCTCGCGAGAGCCCGTCGACCTGGTCGTCATGCTTGGCGTTCGGGAAAGACCGCAATTCATCGATCAGCGCCTTGTTCCAGTCGCCGCGCAGCATCAATACGTTGCCGACGTTCACCTGGGCGGCAAACGGTTCGGCTCGCACGACCTTGTCGCCGCTTTCGGGGCTACTCACGATCCGGTAGCCGGGCATGCCGCGCGTCAGGTACAGCACCTGCGTCTTGCCTGCCTGCCCAGGGTCCTGCGGGATGCTGATGCGCACCTGTCGGCCGTCCAGCGCAGCGGTGTTCTCCAGCGCTTTGTCTCGCCGGTCCGGCCCCCACTGGCCACGAACCATGTCGCCGATCACGTACTGACCGGTCGGCAGGCGGCCAAGCTTCGGGCCCGCGGTGAAGTCGCCTGCGCCATCGGTGCTCGCGAAGTCCCAACCCCGCACCCAGTCGATACGGCCAGCTGGCAGCGCGTCGATGACCTGGATCTGGTCGGGCTTGAACAGGTCGCCATCCAGCGGCGTCGGAAGCTGCTGGTACAGCGACGACCAGGTGCGCGAGTTGCTTTCGAACTGCGCCCAGTGTTGTCGGTCGAACCATTCCGGCCAGAGGTAATCGCCACGGGCGCGGCCCAGCGGGTCGCCGTCGACCTCGCAGCGCGCCTGGATGCACAGCACCTCCCAGTCGTTACCGTCCTTGCACCGGATAAGGCCGCTTTCGCCCTTCCAGTCTTCCGGCAGAATCCGCCCGGCCAGGTCGTCCTCGTGCCACCTCGTGGTGATCAGGACAATCCAGCCCCCAGGGATCAGGCGCGTCTTTAGGTCGTCCTCGTAAGCGTCCCAGGTCTTGTTCCGAATCGTGTCGGAGTTCGCCTGCTCGCGGCCCTTGATGGGGTCGTCGATGATGATGCCGTGCGCACGGTTGCCGGTGATGCCAGACAAGATGCCGCAGGCCATGTATTCGCTGCCGTTGGACAGCGCGAATTCTTGGGCGGCGTTCGAATCCGACACCAGACCCGCGCCCCAAATGTTTCGGTACCGCGGCTGCTTGATGATCGCTCGCGTGCGGCGCCCCATCTTGCGCGCCAGGTCGTCGCCGTAGCTGGCCAGGATCACCCTGCGGCCCGGGGTGGCGCCCAGGTACTTCGAGGGAAACACCACCGACGCATACGTCGACTTGGCACTCCCGGGTGGCATGCAGACGATCATCCGACCATGCCGGCGCTGGCTCGTTTCTTCCAGCTTGGACAGCAGCAGGCGGTGATGCACCGCCATGGTCGTCTCAATGGGTTCGAAAAATTCGGTGTCCGCGTCTTCCTCGTCAACCGGCCGGCCAGGAACCTCGATCGCGTTGGCGTACTGGAGAATGTCAGCCCTCGCCCGCCTCCGGATCAGCAGTTCCCTGGCCGCTTCCTGTCGCGAGGGCAAGTAGCTCTTCGTCGGTGAGGTCATTGACTTTCTTGAGCTGGATGGGGCCGCCGTCGGGGCCGGTCAGGCGCTGTTCGACGCGCTCGCCGTACTTCTTCGGCCGCAGCTTGCCAGCCAGCCACTTGCGCGACTCGATCTGGAGCCGTGACCGCTCGACCATGTCCACCTGAACCGTCTCGGTCTCGCCCGTGACCTTGGTGGTGACCTTCGTGCCGAGCCGCGTGGTGTCGGCCAGGTAGATGATCTCGTCGGCCAGCGTGTCGGCCTGGACTTCTCGCGCGCGGGCGTACTGCTGCTGAAATTCGACGTCCTCGGACAGCCAGGTGTACACAGTGCGCACGCCCGGCATCTTGGTGTCGGCGCATATCTTGCGCAGGCTCTGCCCTTCCATAAGGCGGGCGCAGATTTCTGCGGCGATCTCCGGGGTGTAAGTTGAGGGTCGGGCCATATTCGTCAGGCAACGCCACCGGCGCCGCGTTCAAGCTCGTCCAGGTATTTCTGAACAGGCGAAAGATGCGATCGCAATGAGCCCCACGGCATGGCGATCACCCCGGCCTCCTTGCAGGAATCCTCCACCAGCGCGTCCTGAGCCAGTTCGCCGGTGGAGGTCCACAGCAAGCAGCGCCGGACGCGTTTGACTGCCCCGTGGACGGCGCCCACCTGAACGGCGTAAGCCGTGGCCTGCCCGATGCCGGCGAGCACGTGTGTCAGCCCGTGGCTCCCGTCCTTCACTTCGATGACCGAAGCCGTGCCGTCGACGTGGAAAATAACGATGTCGGCGCGGCCATGCTTCAGCTGCATCTCGTAGATGACGGCGTCCACCGACGGTTGAAACGGAATCTCGCTGACGATCTCGCTGGCCAGCGCACTCATGGCGCCTACACGGAACAGGTTCACGATCGATGACTCGTCAGCACGCTTCACGGCGCGTTCAAGGAGTTGAACGCCCTCGGTCTGGCGCAGGTGAGCCCAGTCGGGCTTCTTCTTTGCTTCTGTCATGGAGTTCTCGGTTGCGCCCATCCGGCTACCCATCAGGGCTGGGCGCCGCGGTTCTCGTCGTGCGGGCCACCGGCGACAAGACCGGCAAGAAGTGTCCCGCGCATTTGCCCCTGCGCGGGCGCCAGGCCTGCTATGGCGACTCTTGGGGTGTTGTGGTTTGTGGGGCCCCTCCCCAGCAGACATCCCGTCGCGGGTGGAGTTGTCGGGCGGCGCCGGTCGGAGCCAGCGATACGGGGCTATCCCCGAGTGCAGCATTGGCCATTGGCGCGCTGCGGGCTGGTCGATTGCGGCGGCTGTTCCCACAGAGCAGAGGCCTGAGCGTGACGTCTGCCAGCCGGTGCCCATGCGGCCCGGCGGACGGTTCTCTCTGGCCCCTGCTCTCTGGAAACAAAAAAGCCGCCCGGAGGCGGCCTCATACTGTCCTTCTTCCTTATAGCCCGATCGGCGCTATGAAGGTCCCCGAGACGACGATGCCCGGACCGCCGTTGGGCAATGGTCCACTTAGGCTGAATGTTGCCCCGTTGGCGGACCCGGTTAGCTTCAGACGGAACGGTTGATTCCCAGTGTTGAACACGCTGTTGGCGCCTTTCACATATGGCTGCACCGAGATTTCGGCCGTCAAGTCGTTGCCCGTTATCGAATAAGAGCCGCTGTACAGCATTTGATCGTCGGCACCCCGGATCGAGCCGTAGTCCAGAACGACGATACCGCCGGACCCCGGCAAGCTCGCCGCGAAGTCAACCTTGTAGAAGCCGTCTCGCAACATTCTCTTCTCCTAGTCGGCTTGCAGGAGTGCAAACCCGGAGAAAGTATGGCTGTCGCGTACCGCAAAGTCCATGCGAAGGCTCAAACAAAAAGCCCCGGCTTTCGCACGGGGCTTGTTTCTTACGGACGCACGATGCCCGCCATGGGCATCGGGTCACGTCGTTAGACGGTAGTCAGGTTGTCTTGGCGGCGATTATGCACCCGCATTGCGTACTGTGCAACAAAATCTTCGAAGTTGCCGACAGCGCGCACCAGAGTGTCGTCGTACTCGCGCAACCGGATACCCTGCGCCCGGCATGTGGCTTTCCAGTAGGACTTCTGGACATAGTGGGCGCGCAGCAGTTCACGGTGCTGGTGGAGCATGCGGTAGACCGAGTTTCGCCAGGCGGCCTCGATGAACCCCGCGTCATCTTCGTCCAGCTCCTTCTCGGGTTCCTCGCCGCGCGGCAGCTTTCCGGCCTGCTTGGCGAGCATCCGGCATATCTCGTAGGTGGGCGAGACGCCGTAGCCGCCGCGGCTGCGCATGACGTCGCCCCAGTTGCACAGGCGCTCGTGGAAGTCGGCCGGGAGCCGGTATAGCAGCAGTTGGGGGATGCTCATGGCGCTGTGCGCTCCTCGTACTTCGAACAACGTTGGCCGATTTCCTCGCCCAAGGCGCAGCGCAGAACGCGCCGGGCTCCGAAAGGGTTGGTGATCAGACGGATTTCCTTGCAGCCGGCGCAAGTGCGCGCGGGCGGGGGTTCCTGACGGCGCTCCAGCAGCTTGGCCGGGTCGCCGCGCTCGGCTTGCCGTGACCAGGCCATTACTTGCCACCCCGCCGGCCGCTCGCAAGGGAGGAAATGGGCTCCTGCGCTTTCATGGCACGCTCCCCGTTCACCCGCAGGCCGACAGAGTCGAGACTGAGAGCCGGGCGCCGCATCAGGTTGTGATCGCGCGGGCCGGCGACGAACACGGGGATGTCCAGGCCGTCCAGTGCCTTGGGCTTCTGCGGGCGGCGCGTGGTGGCCTGGCGCTTCGGCTTGGGCAGGTCGACGATGGCCTTTGCATGGCCGTCGTGCTGCAGTCCGGCCTTGATCGTGGCTTCCAGCCACCGGTCGTACGCCTGCCGCGGTGTCTGGCCTGTGTTCATCACGTCGGCGGACTGGCAGCGCCATACGCCGCCGATGAGCTTGATGTGGGGTTTGTTCACGATTTGCGCTCCTGGTCAACGACCCCAAACAGGTCGGTTTGTGGGCGCTCGATGGCCAGCGGCGTGACCACCACCATGAGCCGCGCGCCGAATTCGTCAGGCTCAGCCCGGCGGGCGTGGATCTCACGCACCCATGCGTCGTCCTGAAAAACCACGTCCTTGAGGCTGTCCAGCACCACCTTCTGGGCGTTGTCCAGGTCCAGGCACTGCACGGTGTCATCCCAGGCCGCGCCCTCCTTGCGCATGCGCTTCTGCCAGTCCTGCGGGCGGTTCGGGTACAGGGTGAATTCCACACGCACGCGGCCCGCGATGGGCTTGCGCACGCCCGCGACCAGCGCCAGCTTCTGCACCTGCGCCTTGTAGGCCTTGGCCTCGGGCGTCACGTAGGTGGTCGTGAAGGACTTGCCACCGCGCGGCGTGACCGTGCGGCTGGCCCAATAGCGGTTCGCAGAAATCGGATACGGCAGGGTCAGCGTGTAGGCCGCCGGGCCCACCG
This sequence comes from Pseudomonadota bacterium, assembly GCA_023432075.1. Classification (GTDB taxonomy): domain Bacteria; phylum Pseudomonadota; class Gammaproteobacteria; order Burkholderiales; family Burkholderiaceae_B; genus Achromobacter. Next base: position 28,660 of record JAEYVD010000753.1, read on the forward strand.
AGGGCGCCACCGTAGATCCAGCATTGGCGCGGGATTCCGGCTTGACCATGCTGGTTTGGGCGGCATCCCGCGCCCAGGGGTCGGCTACCTGCGCGCGCGCGAAGCTGTCCGAGGCGGGGCCAGAACTTTCGATATTTCGAAATTCCGCCAGCGTGCCGGCCATCGGATCCAGCGCCACATCGGCGGCCTGGGGGGTGAAGTTGGGTGGGGTCATGCTTCGGCTCCAGCGCGGCGGCGCAGAATGTGGCGCATCTTGTCGGCGGCTTCTTCGCATTGGGCGCGCGTGCCGACGATGACGGGGATGTAATCGGTCCTGGCGTTGGTGGCGAACGAGGTCTGGTTTTTTTCCACCGCGGTTGCCAGGGGCTGGATGTGGAACAGGCCCTGGCGCTGGGACCATTCGAGGGTGTGCAGGTGCTCGATCATCAGTCTTTCAAACCTCCCGAGTAGACGGGCTTCTGAGGGCGCCCGAACTCCCAGCCGGCGGCGAGGTTCTCGAACCGGCTTTCGTGGGCGATGAAGGAAAGGCCGACGCGCCCAGGTTCCCCCTGGCGGTTCAGGCCGACGTTGACTTCGCAGATGCCGCGGTCCTGGCTGTTCTCGTTGTAGACCTCGTCCCGGTACAGGAAGAGCGCGGCGTCGCAGTCCTGCTCAATGGCGCCGGAGTCGCGCAGGTCGGACGGCATGGGGCGCTTGTTGGGGCGCGCCTCCACGTTGCGGTTGAGCTGGGACAGCAGCAGGATGCCGATGCCCATGGTCATGGCCAGGCCCTTGAGGCCGCGGGTGATCTGCTCGATCTGGGCGTTGCGGGTGTCGCCGTCGCCGGCCATGAGCTGCAGGTAATCGATGACCAGCAGGTGCAGGCCGTGCTTGCGCTGGATGGCGCGTGCCACGGCGCGGACCTGGGCTAGCCGCATTTCGCCCTGGTTGTGCACATAGAGGCCCAGCGCGGACAGCAGCTCGCTGCCCACGGTGGCGCGGGCCCAGTCGTTGCCCTGCATCTTCTTCGCGTCGACCAGGTGCGCCAGCGGCATCTTTCCCAGGGCGGCGATGTTGCGGGCGTGCAACTCTTTTCGCCCCATTTCCATCGACAGCACCAGCACCTTGCGACCGTCCGCGATGTTGCGAGCGATGTTCAGCGCCAGCGCGGTCTTGCCCATCTTCGGACGCGCCGCCACCACGATGAGGTTGCCCGGCCGGATGCCGCCGCCCAGGTGCGCGTCCAGGTCCGTGAAGCCGGTTGACATGGCCTGCTCCCCTTCCCCGCGACTGCGCCGGTCCAGGTCGTCCATGAAGTCCTGCATGTCGTCGGCAACGTGCACGGGCTCGTCCGCCTGGCGCTCGGTCAGCATGTCCTGCAGTTCGCCTTGCGCCCGGTCGATGATGTCGGTCACAGGGGTGGCCAGCTCAGTCGCCGCGGCCTCGGCCATCAGATCGCCCAGCTCGGCCAGCCGGCGCCGGCGGCTTCGCTCGATCACGACCGACGAGTAGTGCTCAACGTTCTGCCCGAAAAACGACGTCAGCAGGCTGCTCAGATACGCCAGATCGGCATGCTCCGGCGCGTGGGTTTGCAGTCGCTCGTAGACCGCCAGCGTGTCCGGCTCGACCTGAGCGGCGATCAGTGCTTCGATCTGCGCGAAGATCGCGCGGTGGCTGGCGGCGTAGAAGTGGTCGGCCTGCAGCGCGCCGATGCGGTCAAAGTGCGTGGAGCTGGCCAACAGGCAGCTCAGCAACTGCTGCTCGGCTTCCAGGCCGGCCAGGGGATGCGGCGCGTTCATGCGGCCTCCCTGCGCTGCCCGGCGGCTTGGGCTTGCAGGCCCACCGTCGTCAGCTCGTACACCACGCCGTCACCCTGAGGCTTGGCGTACCAGAGCCGGTAGAAGTTCCGTTCAACGAAGTTCTGGAAGTGCCGGCGCCACTGGGCCTGCTGCTTGCGCTCGTTGCGCCCACCCGGCCCGAAGTCCCGCTTGAACTCGGCCCAGCACAGGTTCACAAACTCGGTCGGCAAGTCGGCCTCGCGCATGTAGCGCTCCAGCGGCTCGTACCCGCTGATCGGCCGCTCGCCGGTTTCGCGGCAACGGTCCAGGAAGGTTTTCAGGGTCATGCGCTCGGACTTCACCCGGGCCTTTTTTTCGGTCAGCGTTCCCGGGCACCCCCCGGTCACGGGGGGGTGGGGGGGATTGGTTTTCTTCTGTTTCTGTTCCTGTTCCTTCTTCTGTTCCTGTTCCTGGTTAAGGAAGGGTTCCGGAACGGTTCCAGAAGGGTTTCCGAATTCTTCGGGAGAAATCCCTAGCGATTCTCCCCAAACCCGCATGAAATCTAGCTTCCAGCCGCATTCGTCAGGAATTGAGAGCGCGATTTTCTTGGCCGCCTTGCGCTGGTTCGGGTTCTCGGGCTGGTTCCATTCCAGATGCTTCGAAATCCACACCCATTTGGTGGTTTCGCAACGGTTAGCGAAACCCTTTCGAAACAGTTCGGTAAACCCTTCCGAAACCCTTCCGGCAGTCCAATTCAAGTCCTCCATGGCGTACCCATCGGGCAGCCGAAACACGCCGGTGATATTGCTGTGTGGGCTGGTCAGCAGGTACAGCGCGAGCATGCGTCCGTCTTCGGACATGCTGCCCACGGTCGAACTGGACCAGAACGATGTGTGGACCTTCCCGTAGTCGCGCATCAGAGCGCCTCCATCTTGCTTGCGCGCACAGGCACCCAACGGGTGTATGCCCAGTCGAAGGTGGCGCGTTTGATTTCTCGGTCTATCCCGCTCTGGTCGTAAATCTGGTGACAGAAGTGGCAGGCGGGAACGGTGAAACGGTCGTGGACCTTCAAGCCCATGCCCTTCCCTTCGTTCTGATGGGCCGGCACGACCGTGGGGTCTTCGGGATAGCTGCAGCAGCCGGCGAATTGCAGGTAGCAGCGCTCGCCGCGGCAGGCGGCCAGGTACTTGGGCTCATGGCCGGCGCGCTTCTTCGGCGCGCGGCGCTTGAACGTGGAGCGCTGCAGGCCGTTGGAGGCCTTCATCGGGGTCTTGCGTGTGAGCGGGGCTGAACGCTTGAGCATCACAGGCCTCCACCACGGAGCACACGACTCAGGAAGCGCACCGAGTAGCGGCTTACCGGATACAGGACCAGCCAGACGGCAAGAACGACAGCACAGCGGGCGTAAGTGGGCCGGCCATAGAACTCGTCCAGATCCATCGGGGAATCGAGCCAGGCGCCGATCTGCTGCGCGCGCGGGGTGGTGTCATCCCACATCAGCGGGCCTCTCGCGTGCGGAACTCGACGCCCAGCTCGGCGCCGGCGGCCTCTACCTGCGTCAGATACTGGGCCATGCCTTTGACCGTCAGCATGGTGGTGCTGCCCACCAGAGCGCGGTCGCCGCGCGGGGTGATCTGCCACTTCACGTAGCCCTCTTTGCACAGCTCGGGGTCGTATTCCTCGGGCAGGTATTCGCGCTTGAAGAGTTCATGCCACGCCTCGGCCGTAAAGCGCTTGCCATTGACCCAGGCCTGCTCTGCGATGTCGTTGAGCGGACCGGCCCACATCAGCGCGTTCTGCGACAGCTTGCGCGGCTTCACCTGCTCGCGGATCACGACTTCCAGCGGGTTCTCGTCGTCCAGCGGCAGGTTGTCCAGCTTCGTCTGCACGGCAGCAAGCTGGCTGGCGCTGCGCAGCAGATAGGTCTGGGGGTTCAACAGACGCTGGCGCATGTCAACGATCCCAGCCGCACTCGCCGCGACCTTCGCTGGCGCAAACGCATGCGGCGCCGGTCTTGCCCAGTTCACGAATGGCGTTCAGGTAGCGGCGCGTCACCGGCACCATGTCCAGTGCGCCGATGGCGGCGTCAAGCTTGTCGATCGTCACACCCTGGGAGCCCGAAAGAAAACGGCTCACCTGGCTGTCATCCCAGCCCAGCGCCTCCATCACCGTGGGCTTCAGCCGAGGATCGGTGAGGTACTGGCGGAACGAGCGCGCCATTGAGGGCGCTTGAGGGACATGTGAAATGGGGATGGGTGCGTTCATTTGAGTACAGCCTTGAACAAAAGAACCTGAGTGCTGATGAGCACCGAACCGCGCAAGATGGCGGCATGAAAAAACTCACCGAAACCGAGCAGCTTCTGCAGGAAGCCCAGAACATCGCCCGCCGGACCTTCGTGGACCCGAGCGAGAAAGCCGTGCTGGATATCTTTGATGAGCTGCGCGCCGAGCGTGACCGCACGGCGTGGGCGACCGATGGGCGCGAATACGCCACGGTGCATTGATGGGGTCATGCCGCTTCTGCCTCGTCGACAAGCTCGGGCCAAATGCTCTGCCACTGCTTGCACGTGAGCCGGCGCGAGACGCCGGATTTGTCTTCCAGCGCGCGGGCGTATTCGGCCGGGACGTTGCCGGCCTTCTCCCACTGCTGGACGGTCTGGTAGTTCTTGGCGCCGACTTCGCGCGCAGTCACCACGGGGCCGCCCAGGCGGCGGATCGCTTCGGAGATGTGGGGGTTCTTATCCATGCACCGATGCTAATACAAGAAAAACTAGCATGCAAGATTTTCCTGCAATGACACAAGTATCTCTTGTGGTTAATCTCGCGCGCATGAGTTCTATCCACACCCGAATCAAAGACCTGCGCGAGGCCGCTTCCATGTCGATGGAAGGCCTGGCGGCAGCCATTGGCGTGAGCTGGCAAACGATTCAGCAGTGGGAGAACGGGAAGACAGCGCCTAAGCGCAAGCGCCTGGAAGACGTCGCGGAAACGCTCGGCACGACGGTGGACTTTTTGCTGACTGGCGGACCGAAAGAAGAGCCGGCCTACGCTACGGTGCGGCGGGTGGATGTGCGGTTTTCAGCCGGGCATGGCTCGGTCGTCATCACAGAGGACGAAAAGAGCCGGCTGTGGTTTCGATCCGACTTTCTGCGCGCAGAAGGCTCGGACCCTCAGTTCACCGTCGCCGCTGAATCGGATGGCGACAGCATGTTCCCCACGATTCCGGAAAAGGCGACGGTGCTGCTGAACCTGCAAGACAAGACCATCAAGAACAAGCGCATCTTTGCCTTCCGCTTGGACAACCACTTGCACATCAAGCGGTTCTTTCTGGACGAGAAGACAGGCGTGCTAATAGCGCGATCCGATAACGGCGCCTACCCTGATATCGAAATCCACCCCAAGAATTCCGACTTTGAACTGATCGGCCGGGCGTTCTGGTTCTGCGCGAGGCTATAACGGAGATTGGCATGGAGAAAGTTTGGGGCGACTTGAACCGCGACGGCTTCTTCACGATCACCGACGTTTTCATCTTCGTGAAGTACGTGGCGTGCTGGCCCGGGAACCTTCTTGTGAATGTTTTTGCGCCCACGGCTTTCGGGCGCTTCTTCGAGATATCGCGGGCCGATCAATACTCGTGGCTGGCTTGGGCGGCGTCGGTCTTTTGCTGGGTTCTGCTGCTTGCGATTATCGGAGACGTCATCGGCACATCCCGCAAGAAACGTGCGAACCAGGAGGCGGTTCGGAATACTTCCGGGAAGTGATTTCCTCCATGTCAAAGGGGTGGCCGCCACGCGCGGCCATTTTTTTTGCCCCATCATGCTAGTTTTTCTTGCATGCTAGTTTTTCTTGTGGCATTCTGTTTTCCATGCACTCACAACCCGTGAGCAACCTGGGAGACGGACATGTCCACCAACATTTTCAGTACCGCGACCACAGAGCAGGCCGTCGCGGAAATGATGCGCTTCGGCGGCAACGGCATGAAGAAGCTGGCCGATCTGTGGATCGCGCTGGACGCTGACCGCCGCGCTGCGATCGAGGTTGCGCTGAAGCCTGACTTCGATCGCTACCGCGAAATGGCGGCCAAGGGCGCGCCGGTGCCGCTGGCCGTGCCCAACCTGGCCCAGCGCGCGGCGCAGGACGTGGTCGCTGGCGACGCGAGGAACTGAGCCATGAACGCCCGCCCCGAATTCCGTATCTCGCCCGAGCAGGAATTGCGCATGGACCTGGCCGGCGACCTGCGCCAGGCGCTGCGCGAAGGCCAGCACGAGGTCATCCGCTACACGGCGACCGCCGAAAACCGCCAGCTTGCTGCCCACGCTGTTTACGAAGACAGCATCGGCAATCAGGCGCTCGAGGACGCCTTCGACGCTGTGGCCCGCGCCTATGCCTTGGGCGCCCCCTTCGGCCGGATCGGAGAGCTGTTCAGCAAGTTCATGGACGGCGCCAGCGCGCACTACGTGGAAACGCTGGCCGATGCCATCGAAGACCCCGAGCGCCAGCTTGATGTGCGCTTCGAACTGCCGAGCCGCAAATGATGACCGCCTACGCCGCGTGGGGCGTGGCTGCCCTTTACGCAATTGCCCTGATCGGCGACGCCTTGATGGCGCGCTGCTGGAGAGACGAATGAAATTCACCGTTTTGCGGGCTGCTCATCCCTACCGCGAGCTGGTCGTCAGCGAAGGTAAGGCGCAGATCGAATCCGGTCTGCTCACACAGGACGAAGCCAAAGCCATGGCCGCCGAGCTTCGATCCGCCGCCGACGATCTATCGCCGCGTGACACGCCGGAGCTGGACGAGTACGACGCCGGCCTGCTGTCTTCTGCCGGCGGCGGTGACGTCGAATGGTGGCAAGACTACCTGCGCGCCGAGCTCGGCCGTGCCCATGAGTTCTACCAGTCGCAGATGGAGAGCCGCCAATGATCCGCCGAATCCGCATCCTCTGGCGCCGCGCGCGCCGCACGGGCCGCGACCTTGAGCTGGCTGGCTATGCCTCCTTCGTCGCCGCTGGCGTCGTCCTGCTCGGCTCGTTTACCGGCGTCATCGGACCTTCGCTCGACGCCCAATCCACCCTCACCGCCTGCGAAGGCTGCGGCAAGACCGTGGTTGTCGCGAAGGAATGACATGAACATCGAACTGAAAGACGGGTGCCTGCACTTCTCGCTGATCGACGCCATCTGCCAGCTCACCGACGAGCAGAAGCGCGACGCGATCACCATCCTGGCCTGCGATGACGAGGTCATCACGATGGTCGGCCAGCAGCTGGTCGACGGCTGCACGGATGACGGTTCCCGTGGTGGCCTAGCGTGCACGGCCAGCGCCACGCCCTGGCGCGGTCTGGACAAGGTCCGTCGCGATGTGGCCAAGGCCGCCAGCGACATCGCGCGCCAGGAAATCGAACGACTGGAACAAGCCCTGGCAGCCTGCGACAAGCAGCGCCTGCAAGCCCTCAACGAGTTGCACGAGCGCACGCGGGTGTACGGATGAACGCTATCACCGAACCCGTGAGCCTGATCGACGCGCCGTGCACGATCGACGGCCAGGACATCGAGGCCTATCACCGCGGCGCCGGCATCAGCAAGACGGGCCTAGATCATGTCGCGCGCTCGCCGGCTACGTTTTACGCCCTGCACCTGGATCCGGCCCGGCCGCCTGAGAAGGAGCGCGCCGGCCAGTTGGAAGGCCAGCTCGCGCACTGCGCCATTCTGGAACCCGCCGAGTTCGACAAGCGCTACGCCGTGCTGCCTGCGGATGCGCCGCGCCGGCCGACTGATGCCCAGTGGAACGCCAAGAAGCCCAGCCCGGAAAGCGTCGAGGCGATGGAATGGTGGCGCGCGTGGAACGAGAGCAGCGCCGGCCGCACGATCATCACGCATGCCCAGCGCGAAACGGCGTTGCGCCAGGCTGAAAGCGTACGGCGCCTGCCGGACGTGGCCGAAGCGCTGGCCGCTGGCCGCCCCGAAGTGTCCGCCTACTGGATCGACCCCGACACCGGCGTGCTTTGCCGCTGCCGTCCTGACTGGGTGCATCCGGCCGGCGACAACGGCGTGATCCTGCTGGACGTTAAGACCTACAGCGACGCCAGCCCGGCCGAGTTCGCCCGCCAGATCGCCCGCAAACGCTACCACGTGCAGGACGCGTTCTACAGCGACGGCTTCGCGCGGGCCAGCGGCCTGGACGTGCTGGCCTTCGTGTTCGTGGCGGTCGAGACGGAATGGCCGTATGCGGCCAGCGCCGTGATGTTGGATGCCGCCAGCCGTGAAGCAGGCCGCGCGCTGTACCGCCGCGACCTCACCACCTACGCCGCCTGCCTCGCCTCCAACGAATGGCCGGGCCACGGCACCGGCATCCATCAAGTCTCCCTGCCCACCTGGGCGCTCAACAACGAATAACAGGACCGATCATGTCGCAAACCACCTCCCTCGCGGACCTCAAGAAGACCTCCAAGATGGTCGCGTCCCAGGCCGGTATCGGCCAGGTCAAGGCGTTCATGGAATCGCAGAAGGCCACCTTGGCCGCCGTGCTGCCGCGCCACGTCAGCCCGGATCGCATGCTCAAGATCGCGCTGGGCGCGCTGCGCACCACGCCCAAGCTGATGGGCTGCACTGTCGAATCCCTCATGGGCGCCGTGGTGCAGTGCTCGCAGCTCGGCCTGGAACCCAACACGCCGCTGGGACACGCCTACCTCATCCCCTTCGAGAAGCGGAGGAAACAAGGCAGCGAGTGGGTGACGGACAAGATCGAAGTTCAGATCGTGCTGGGCTACCGCGGCCTGATCGATCTGGCGCGCCGCTCGGGCCAGATCGTGAGCATAGCCGCCCAGGCGGTCTACGAGAACGACCACTTCGAATACGCCTACGGCCTGGACGAGAAGTTGGAGCATCGCCCCGCCATGGGCGAGCGCGGCGAGATCATCGCGTTCTACGCGGTTGCGAAGCTGGCCGGCGGCGGCCACGCCTTCGAGGTTATGTCGAACGCCGACGTGAGGCGCATCCGCGACGCTTCACAAGGCTGGCAGCAGGCCGTGCGCGCCAAGAAGCAAGACGCCAGTCCCTGGGGCGCGCACTACGCCGAAATGGGCCGCAAGACCGTGCTGCGTCGCCTGTTCAAGTACCTGCCGGTCAGCATCGAATTGGCAAACGCTGCAGCGCTGGACGACCTCAACGCCCGCGGCGAATCGCAGGCGCTGGACAACGTATTGGACGGCGACTACATCACGCCCGCGCCGGATGACGGCTCGGCGGTTGATGACGGGTTTGACCCGGCGCCAATCCTGCTGCAGATCGCCGAGGCAAACGACCTGGACGCGCTGGCCCTGGCTGGCGAAGCGTTCCGCGACGCGCCCGACGAGCACTACGACGCCCTCAAGAAGGCCTACGACGCGCGCTACGCCGCGCTGAACCAGGCCGCCTAACCCTTCCCCAGCAGCACAACCTACGGAGCAATCCCGAATGTTCAGCATCCACGAGCAACAGTGCCGCATGCACTTCATTTCCCGGACCAACAAGCACGGCAATGAGCGCGTGCCGGCGGCGACGTTGCAACTGGTCTACCGCAGCAGCAACGACGTGCTGTCGGAGTTCAGCTCCGACCTGAAGGCCTCGCTGTACCGCCGCCCGCACAACGACGAGGGCGACATGGCCGACCAAGCCGACACGCGCCTGGATGACCCCGGGTACCTGCCCTGCCTGAAGTACCCGAACATGAAGAACAAGGTGTCGCTGGCGGACAAGATCGTCGGCGCCAAGGTGACCGTGCATCACGGCATCGGCGGCAAATCTGACCTGGTGCTGGATGAATGCACGGTAGACAAGTTCCAGTTTGATCCGCAGGAAGGCGGCACGGTGGTGGTGTCGCTAAACGTGGCCTGCACGCCTTCGGCCAGCCAGGCCGGCGACCTGCATTGCAAGCAGGACCAGGACGTGTTCGTCGCCATCACGCCGCCTGACAGCGGCGAAGGCCAGAGCCTGTTCTAACCCCCCGGCCGGCGCGGCGCTGCCCGCCGGCCACCTATACCGAGAACGACATGCCCAAGATCATCGACGTCATCGCGCAGACCAACTACCCGGGCGGCAAGCGGCATTACTGCCTCGTGCTGGACGTCATGCCCAAGAAGGTCTACGCACGCCACGGCCAATTCTTCATCGCGCACGACGACGGCTTCTACGATTTCCTGTCCGGCCGCGCTGGCAAGGGCGACGCGTTCGCGGGCCGCGAGTTCCACATTCAGATTGACGACGGCACCACCTTCCACTGCCAAGGCCAGGTCTGGTCGTCCGGCCATGGCGGGCATGTCTCCGAGCGCACTGTTGACGTCGGAATTGCCACAGTGGAAGAGCTGACCAAGTGCTACGTGTTCTTCGGCGGCACGGTGTCGGCTGCCAAGCTTCAGGCCTGGCTGGACGTCAACACGCCGAGCGGCAATTACCGCAAGTACGACCCAAAGCACACGTTGGAATGGCTGGACAGCGTCTTCACGTCCGGCAGCCGCCCGATCGGCGCCAAGCGCGCGCGCCAGTTGCGCCGCCGCGGCGTGCGCATCTTCACGGATGACGCCGGCCGCCGTAGCTGGTCGCCCTATTACGAGCGCCGCAAGGCCGAAATCATCAAGGCGAATGCGCAATGATCCCCGCCATGAACCGCCAGCAGCGCCGCATGATGGAAAAGCAGCAGGCCCGCGTGCGCGCCACGCGCCGTCCTGATCGCCCGGCCCGGCTGCCCATGCTCATCAAGACCCAGCAGACCCTGGCGCCGCTGGAAGCCATCATCGACCAGATGGAGCGCGACGGCACGGTCACGGTCGATCCGCGCGGCGTGCCGGTCTTTCACTGCGTCGCAGACGGCGAGTGGTACGCCAGCGCGCCGGCGATTGCGGGCATGGCGGACTTCTTCGACATGTGGGCGACGCGGCATGGGCGCGAATTCAAAGCGACGGCGCTGCGCCAGCTCGCCAAGCGGCTGGACGTGGGCATGCCGATCGACCGCCCGCTGATGGCCGCGCTGCACGCCGAGATTCCCGCGCTGCGCCGCATCGGCGCCGGGCTGACGCAGGCCGACGCATCGGACCTGCTGCGCCAGACGCAGATCCTGGCCGAAATGGAGGCCCGCCCGTGATCCCCGACTACTGCGACCCGCTGGACGACGCCGCCGAGCGCGCGTTTCACCGCCGGATGCTGTGGCGCCTGGGCGCGCTGACCGCCGCCGCGCTGGCCATCGTCCTGTACTTCCTCTATCCCATCGTCACTGGAGCGTGAACAAATGACACAACAACCCAGCCTGTTCCGCAAGAAGCCCGTGACCGTGCAGGCGGTCCAGTACCCCTGCGCTCATCCGGCTCTGCGCCGCTGTGACTGCAATGGGAATTCGGCCTGCTCCAGTTGCGGGCTCGAATACATCGAAACGCTGGAAGGCTGCATGAACGTGTCCCCCGGCGACTGGATTATCACGGGCGTGCAGGGCGAGCATTACCCCTGCAAGCCGGATATCTTCGCTGCGACCTACGAGGACGCCTCCAAGCGACCTCTGTCTCTTGGCGTGGTCTTGGGCCTCGGGGAATACATCATTCAACACACGGCACCCGACGAGCCGGCCCAGATCGTCTTTTCGGAGGCTACACAAGAAGACCGGGAAACCAGAACCGTGGGCGACCTCAAAGAAAATGAGCCCGCGCCTTTTGACCATTCCCGGATTCGTGGGCAGATTCAGTTCGCGAGTGCAGCCGGGCTAGATGCCCTTGAGGTCCAGTTGCGCGAGCTTCGCAAGGTGCATTGGCCCGATACGATTGTTCCTGCTGCTCCCACCCCTCCCGCCAGCGCACAGGACGATGCGAAGGACGAGCGGCAGGCGTTTGAGGCGTGGGCCAAAAAGAAAAAGATGCCATTGGCTCGCATAGGCGAGCAATACGACGATTTCTGGGTTGACCATGCCTGGAACGGCTGGCAGGCCCGCGCCGCCCTTGCAGCCTCTCAGCAGCAGGAGGGGTGATGAAACCAGCCGTCGCCGCATCCCTGTCTGCCGCCGCATCCATCGCATCCAGTGCCGTTGGCTATGCCATAGCGCACTCTGACCCTAGTCTGGGAGGCCCGATTATCACCGCCCTCATGCTGGCTGTTGTATTTGCCGCCCTAGCCTGGGTGGCCGCCGAGAAGGATTAACACTATGACGGACAAGACCAACACCCCCGCCCCGGCAATGAACGAAGCCACTTTGATGGACCTGGAGACGCTGGTTCAGCGCGATATCGACCGCTTCGGACCGGATATGAGTATCGGCGTTCACGCCGGGCTTCTGCGTGAAATGCTGTCCAAGCTGCGCGCCCCTGTAGCCAATCCCACTCTGCCGCTCGAACAGGCGCTGCATGAGCTGGTGAGCAAGATAGCCCCTGGACTGGATACCGGCGATCTTCTGCAAGACGCGCAACGAACCTCTGCCATGTTGGACGCCATCCAAGCCCGCGCCGCCCTGGCAAGCGCCCCTGTAGCCGGGGAGGCGAAGGAAGATCTGGCTCCGCCCAAATGCCCGATCACTGGCCGACCGTTTTTCATGGCGATCAAACACCCCGAACTCGGCATGGTGCCGACGTATGGCGGCCCCTACGACAGCTACACCATTCCGTACATGGACGGCGAAGACAGTCAGCCCTGGCATGAGCGGGAATTGCTTGTGCGGCGCTACGACCACGACCTGGGCGGATGGCGGGACGATGAAGTGATCCCCCTGCTGGTCATCCATGAAGACGTGTTGCACGAACTGCAAGATGCCGCGCCCCAGGCCAGCGAGGCGGAACAGGCGATCATCGCCGCTTTCCTGGAACGTTCGGGGCAGTGGTTGACCAACGACGCCATCACGACGGCGGCTCGCAACGCAGCGCTGGAGGAAGCGGCGGTGGCATGCAAGGAAACCTCAATGATGAATGTCGATTCCTACTGTGGCGCTACGGCCTCGATGTGCGCCGATCGCATCCGGTCCCTCAAGCACCGCGCCGCCCTGTCCGCGCAACCGGGCGCGCAGAAGAAGGAAGGTGCATGAACCCCTATCAGATAGATGGGCCTGCGCTGATCCAATTTAGCGGCGGCCGAACCAGCGCCTACATGCTGCGCCAGATACTCGACGCGCACCACGGCAAATTGCCCGAGGACGTGTACGTCGCGTTCCAGAACACGGGAAAGGAGCGGGAGGAAACTCTGGCCTTTATCGAGGAATGCGGCCAGCGCTGGGGCGTACCGATCACCTGGATGGAGTGGGACGGCTTCGAGAATGGAAGCCGCTCCCGCTGCCTGTTCCGGATCGTCGACTTTAAGACCGCCAGCAGAAATGGCGAGCCGTTCGAACGCATGCTGGACGTATTGGGCATGCTTCCAAACCCCGTTGCCAGGTTGTGCACGGCAAACTTGAAAGTGAAGACTTCCCGCGCCTGGGCGCTTTCGCTGGGGTACGACTCCTGGGATGCCGTTATGGGGATCAGGGCGGATGAGCCCCGCCGCGTGGCCAGACTTGGCGCGCCTGGGCGAGACAACAGCGCAGGCATCCCGTACCTGCCGCTGGCCCGTTCTGGCGTAGCTAAGGCAGACGTGCTGGCCTTCTGGCGCAAGCAGCCGTTCGACCTGCGGCTAGATCCGGCTGGCGATCTAGGCAATTGCGACCTTTGCTTTCTGAAGTCGCGGGCCAAGATCGTTGCCGCCATTCGCCGTGAGCCGACCCGTCATGTCTGGTGGGCAAAGCAGGAATCCCGCCCGAACGGTGCGACGTTCCGATCCGACCGCCCGCGATATATCGAACTGGCCCGCGAGGCTGAATTCCAATCACGCCAGAACATCCTGCCCTACATCGAGAGCGAGGACGAAGCCCTGGCAGACTGCATGTGTGGAGACTGAACGATGACCCACCCCGACCACAAGGACGGAGGCGCGAATGAGTGAAGCGACGATCTTGGACCCCTGCTGCGGCGGTCGCATGATGTGGTTTGACCGGCAGGACCAGCGCGCGCTGTTCGGCGATATCCGCAGCGAGGAACACACGCTGTGCGACGGCCGAGCCTTCAGCATCACACCGGACCTGAACATGGATTTCCGCGCCATGCCGTTCCCGGACGAGTCGTTCCGGCTGGTGGCGTTCGACCCGCCGCACCTTCGGCATGCCGGACGCGATTCCTGGCTGCGCGCCAAGTACGGCATCCTCAGCAACGACTGGCAAGAAGACCTGCGGCGCGGCTTCGCGGAGTGCTTCCGGGTTCTCAAGCCCGAAGGCATCTTGATCTTCAAGTGGAACGCCATCCAGATCCCCACGCCGCAGATCTTGGCGCTGACGCCGCACAAGCCGCTGTTCGGGCACCCCAGCGGCAAGCGTGCGGACACGCATTGGATGACGTTCATGAAGCCGCCCCATCCCAAGCCGCACAACGACGGAGGCACCGTTTATGAATGACCTGAAACCTTGCCCGTTCTGCGGCTCCGAAGCTTTCGCCACCTACAAGACCGACGACAGAGATATCCGCCGTCATTCTGTGCATTGCCTCGGTCGCTGCGGTGCGCAGATGGGAGGCAGTCTCGTCACGCACTACAGCGAAGAAAGCGCCGTCAACGCGTGGAACCGCCGCGCACCCGACGGGCGCCTCACCGCCCAGCTCCGCGAGTGCGCCGAAACCCTCGGGGACGACCAGATCGACGAGCAGCGCGCCATGCGGGCCTATGCCGATGCGATGAAGCTGCTGGATGAATTGAAGGAGCAGGGATGACCGACGAATGCAATGGACTGATCGGCTGGCTGTTCGGCCACGACTATCGAATTGCAGTGAATGGCCGGCAACTCTACGTCGGCCACGTTTGCCGCCGGTGCGGCCACAAGATCATCAAGGAGCTGTAATGGCGCAAGTAGCCCAACACCAAACACAGGCCGCGGCGCCGAAGCTGCTGTACCGTCTGCGCGAGGCCGAGGAAGCCCTTGGACTGTCCCGCACCATGATCTACCGGCTGATCAAGCGGGGCGACCTGGAGAAGGTCCAGATCGGCGACGCCACCCGGATCACGGTATCGAGCGTCCAGGCACTGATCGAGCGCAGCAAGCAGAAGAAGGCAGCTTAGGGGCGCGGTATCATTCCCCATCCGCCGGGAATGGCCCGCCGCCCTACCTCACGCCGACTTTGTAGCTAGATTTGTAGCTAGCGGCAGAATTTCAGAACTCGATGGCCTGAGAGCCGCATAAACAAACGATCTACAAAAATTATGAAATTAGCCACCTGGAACGTCAACTCCCTGAACGTGCGCCTGCAACAGGTCCTGGACTGGCTTGCCGCCAATCCCGTCGACGTGCTGTGCATCCAGGAGCTCAAGCTCACCGACGACAAGTTCCCCGAGGCAGCGTTCAAGGAAGCCGGCTACCACGCCGTCTGGGCCGGCCAGAAGACCTACAACGGCGTCGCGATCATCTCGCGCATGCCCGGCACGACGATGGTGCGCAACATTCCCGGCTTTGAGGATTCGCAGCAGCGCGTGCTGGCCCTGACCTTTCCCAGCCCCGAAGGCGACGTGCGCGTCGTCTGCGCCTACTGCCCGAACGGCCAGTCGGTCGGTTCCGACAAGTACGCCTACAAGCTGGAATGGTTTGAAGCCATGCGCAAGTGGCTGGCCGACGAGATCAAGCAATTCCCCCGCCTTGCCGTGCTGGGCGACTACAACGTCGCCCCGGCCGACGAAGACGTGCACAACCCCGAAAAGTGGGAAGGCCAGGTCCTCGTGTCCGAACCCGAACGCCAGGCCTTGCGCTCGCTGATCGACCTGGGCCTGACCGACTCGTTCCGCCTGTTCGAGCAGCCGGAAAAGTCCTTCAGCTGGTGGGATTACCGCCAGTTTGCCTTCCGCCGCAACGCCGGCCTGCGCATCGACCACGTGCTGCTGTCCGCCCCCCTCGTCAAGCGCTGCATCGCCTGCGTCATCGACAAGGAACCCCGCCGCAACGAGCAGCCCTCAGACCACGCGCCGGTCATCGCCACCCTGCAATTCGTCTGAAAAAATTTAGTGCCGTCCCGTGTTGCGTAGCGGGGCCGAATTCCTGTATATTTCTGCTCTTGCTTGATTTGGGGCGGTAGCTCAGCTGGGAGAGCGTCGCGTTCGCAATGCGAAGGTCGGGAGTTCGATCCTCCTCCGCTCCACCAAATTCCAGACGGAAAAGCCTTGGACACTTTTGTGTGCCAAGGCTTTTTTGTTTC
>JAEYVD010000820.1 GCA_023432075.1 Pseudomonadota bacterium
GCTTTGCGCCCGGAGTTACCCATGCGTCTCGTACAAAAAGCGCTCACCTTCGACGATGTGTTGTTGGTGCCTGCGTATTCCGAGGTGTTGCCGCGCGACACCTCCCTGGCCACGCGCCTGACTCGCAACATCAGCCTGAATATCCCCCTCGTGTCCGCCGCCATGGACACCGTCACCGAATCGCGTCTGGCCATCGCCATGGCGCAAGAGGGTGGCATCGGGATCATCCACAAGAATCTCTCCGCCGACGCCCAAGCGCGTGAAGTGGCTCGCGTCAAGCGCCACGAATTCGGCATCGTGATCGATCCGGTCACCGTCACCCCCCAGATGAAAGTGCGCGACGCCATTGCGTTGCAGCGCCAGCATGGCATCTCGGGTCTGCCGGTCGTCGAAGGCCGCAAGCTGGTCGGCATCGTCACCAACCGCGATCTGCGCTTCGAAGAAAACCTGGATCAGCCCCTGCGCAACATCATGACGCCGCAGGAACGCCTGGTCACCATGAAGGAAGGCGCCACGCTCGACGAAGCGCAGGCCTTGATGCACAAGCACCGTCTGGAACGCGTGCTGATCGTGAACGACGGCTTTGAACTGCGTGGCCTGGCCACCGTCAAGGACATCGTCAAGAACACCGAGCACCCGATGGCCAGCAAGGACGGCCAAGGCCAGCTGCGCGTTGGCGCGGCGGTGGGCGTGGGCGGCAACACCGAAGAGCGCGTGGAAAAACTGGTCGCCGCTGGCGTCGACGTCCTGATCGTCGACACCGCGCACGGCCACTCCAAGGGCGTGCTCGAAGGCGTGCGTTGGGTCAAGCAAAACTATCCCAAGGTTGAAGTCATCGGCGGCAACATTGCCACCGCAGCCGCCGCGCGCGCGCTGGTCGAATACGGCGCCGACGGCGTCAAGGTCGGCATCGGCCCGGGCTCCATTTGCACCACGCGTATCGTGGCCGGTGTTGGCGTGCCGCAAATCCATGCCATTTCCCAGGTCGCCAAGGCGCTTGAGGGCACGGGCGTTCCGCTTATCGCCGACGGCGGCATCCGCTACTCGGGCGACGTCGCCAAGGCGCTGGCCGCCGGCGCGTTCTCGTGCATGATGGGCGGCATGTTTGCCGGCACGGAAGAAGCCCCCGGCGAAGTCGTGCTGTTCCAAGGCCGGTCGTACAAGTCGTACCGCGGCATGGGCAGCCTGGGCGCCATGACGGAAGGCTCGGCCGACCGCTACTTCCAGGACCCGGCCAACAACGCCGACAAGCTGGTCCCCGAAGGCATTGAAGGCCGTGTCCCCTACAAGGGCAGCGTGCTCGCCATCATTTACCAACTGGTCGGCGGCATCCGCGCCTCCATGGGCTACTGCGGCGCCGCCACCATCGACGACATGCGCACCAAGGCCGAGTTCGTGGAGATCACCTCCGCGGGCGTGCGCGAGTCCCACGTGCACGACGTGCAGATCACCAAGGAAGCGCCCAACTACCGCGCCGACTGATCCGCACAGTCAACTACAATGTCATGCATCACGCACCGGCAGAACCGCAACGATCAGCGGGTCTGCCGGTGCGGTTTTATTTCCAACGGGTAGAGTCTCCATGCACCAGCGCATTCTTATCCTCGACTACGGTTCGCAAGTCACGCAGCTGATCGCCCGCCGCGTCCGCGAGGCCGGCGTCTATTCCGAAGTCCACCCTGGCGACGTCGACGACGCCTTCGTGCGCGAACAGATGGCGCAGGGTCTGAAGGGCATCATCTTGTCCGGCAGCCACGCTTCGGCCTACGAAGAGGGCTCCATGCGCGTCCCGCACGCCGTGTTCGAGCTAGGCGTGCCCGTGCTGGGCATCTGCTACGGCATGCAGTCCATGGCGCAGCAACTGGGCGGCGTGGTCAGCTTTTCCGATCACCGCGAATTCGGCTATGCCGAGGTCCGCGCCCACGGCCACACCAAGCTGCTGGAAGGCCTGGAAGACTTCAGCACGCCCGAAGGCCACGGCATGCTCAAGGTCTGGATGAGCCACGGCGACAAGGTCACCGAGCTGCCCCCGGGCTTCAAGCTGATGGCGTCCACGCCGTCCTGCCCCATCGCCGGCATGGCCGACGAAGACCGCCGCTTCTACGCCGTTCAATTCCACCCCGAAGTCACGCACACCGTCCAGGGCAAGGCCATGCTGGCCCGCTTCGTGAACGAGATCTGCGAGTGCTCGGGCGACTGGAACATGCCCGACTACGTGTCGGAGGCCGTCGCCCGCATCCGCGAGCAAGTCGGCACCGACGAAGTCATCCTCGGCCTGTCCGGCGGCGTGGACTCCTCCGTTGCCGCCGCGCTGATCCACAAGGCCATCGGCGACCAGCTCACTTGCGTCTTCGTCGACCACGGCCTCTTGCGCCTGGACGAAGGCAAGCAGGTCATGCAGACCTTCGCCGAAAACATGGGCGTGAAGATCATTCACGTCGACGCCACCGCGCAATTCATGGGCAAGCTGGCCGGCGTTGCCGACCCCGAAGCCAAGCGCAAGATCATCGGCCGCGAATTCGTCGAAGTCTTCCAGGAACAAGCCGGCAAGCAACAGAGCGCCAAGTGGCTGGCCCAGGGCACGATCTACCCCGACGTCATCGAATCCGCCGGCGCCAAGACGGGCAAGGCCACCTCCATCAAGTCGCACCACAACGTGGGCGGTCTGCCGGACACGCTGAACCTGCAACTCTTGGAACCCCTGCGCGAACTCTTCAAGGACGAAGTCCGCGAACTGGGCGTGGCCCTCGGCCTGCCGCCGCAGATGGTCTACCGCCACCCGTTCCCCGGTCCGGGGCTGGGCGTGCGCATCCTGGGCGAAGTCAAGCATGAATACGCCGAACTGCTGCGCCGTGCCGACGCGATCTTCATCGAAGAACTGCGCAACACCAAGGACGAGGCCAGCGGCCTGACCTGGTACGAACTGACCTCGCAAGCGTTTGCCGTGTTCCTGCCGGTGAAATCGGTGGGCGTGATGGGCGATGGCCGCACGTATGAGTACGTGGTTGCGCTGCGTGCGGTGCAGACGTTTGACTTCATGACCGCTGACTGGGCGCCGCTGCCGCATCCGCTGCTGGCTCGCGTGTCGTCGCGGATCATCAATGAAGTGCGCGGGATCAATCGGGTGGTGTACGACGTGTCGAGCAAGCCGCCGGCGACGATTGAGTGGGAGTGATTTCGTACTCCCAAGGCCGTCGCCCGTCATCTCAATGACACGTTGACGAGCCAGTAACGGGCGCGGCGATGGTCGCGCCCGTTTTCGTTTTGGTGGACTCAACGCAAAGCAAAACGCGGTGCAGCGGCTTCGAGAAACGGTTGGCAGTTGTAGAGGTCGAGGCGCCGGTGTCGCGCGAACAGTATTGAAATGCCCCGCAACCTCGCGTAACTGCCAGCTTTTTAATTGGTGACTGACCATTGATATACTCCCCGATCGCAATTCAGCAACGACAGACGGGGAGAGATCGGATGCGCCTAAAGGCCCTTGCACTTGGCTTGATGACAATTTGCGGGACATCGGTGGCTGCACAAGACAGCACGCAAACCTTGCAGCAGGCCTTGAAGCAGGTGCCGCAGTTGGTGTTGACGGCGCCCGAGGCCATGCAGTTCGTCTTCTTGGACGTTCAAGCCTGGCGAAGCCTGGAGAAAGCCGGGCCTTCCGCCGACGGCATGCGCAGATTGTCGATTGCGCAGGCGATCACGCCGCTTCAGTCGATGGGCTACGGGCTGGATAAGTGGACCGAGAGCGCACATATCTCCTTGGATGAACTGTCCTATTTCGGCGGATTTGGCCAGTCGCCCGGCAATGTCACCTACTGGGGCGTGAAGGACAAGCAGGCGGCGGCAAAGTTTGCCGATCGTCTGAAGCAGGCAGACTTCAAGCCCGTGGACGGCGATGTGGCCGGATTGATCGCAAACGGCGAGGCCAATAAACCCGATCTGACCAAAGCCACCGGGCAGCAACCCTGGCGGGGCACGATGGGTATGCCGACCTTTGTGCTGCCGCTCGATGCGGCGTTGGTACAGGCAGCGGCGCCCTCGGGAATGAAGGCGTTGTCTCAGCCCAAGCCCTCCGTTGCGGACAGCGAGATCGTGGCGGCTTCAATTGCCGGCCTGAAGGAGGCGGTGCCTTCGGATGGCGGGCGGATCGTGCAGGCGGCTGTCATCTCGCCGGTCTTTGGCTTGCAGGGGGTGGATCCGGCAAAGGTGTTGATGTCATCGCCGGCCTCCTTGGAGGGGGCGAAGCAGAAGCTTCAAGCAGCTGCGGCATCCAACAATGAAGGCATTCCGCCTTACTTTGGCGGCATCATTGCGGACGTGCAGGTCAAGGACGTGCCTGCGGTGGTGCTTTCTCTGTCCTACTCGGATTGCGGCGTTGCGCAGCAGGCGGTCGATGGGGTTGCCGCGGCCTGGAAAAAGGCCATGGCGGCGACGGTGCAGGCCGATGTGAAGGAGCACACCGTTCAGGCGGGCAAGCTGTGCGCGGCCGTGGTCAGCCTGACGGCGCCGAAGGCGGAGAACGCGGGCAACCCGATTCTGAGCCAGATCATGAACCGGTACATGCAGCGCGACCCGTCGGTGCTGCAGATCGGTATGGCACGCTAAGTCACCAAGCCGGCTGATGCCGGCTTTTTTACATCCGCCGCTCAACCAGCGGCGCAAGTCTTTTCAACAGCGCGGCGCGCGTAAGCGATGAACCCCGCCGTTTCCCCTGCGTGCCGTTCGGTCAGATCGTCCGTGGCACGTCCAAGGTAGATCTCGTGCGCCTTGCGGAGAATCGGCCGATGGGGTGGATCGATCCTTTCCAGCAACCACGTCGCCGCGTCTGACTTTGATGCGATTTCCCCCGTCACAGCCGTGTACCAGATGCGCGCCAGCGCCAGGATGATGTTTCGCTCTTCGCCCGCCCAGTCTTCTGGCTGGTTCCATTGGGCGACGGTATCCAGCAGTGCGCGTGTCAGATCCTGGCGCGGTACGGCGTCAAGGATCTGATCGGCAGGCGGACCGACGACTGGGATGCTGTGGCCTAACACCTTGGTCAGGACGATGGCGAGGTCGTGGTCTTGCATGGGCGGCTCCACGATGCCCGCCAGCAAATCCTCGCGCAGCCATTCGCCGAATTGAAGCTCTCGCCGGGCCGGGTGACGCCAAGGTACGGCGTGCTGAAGCGTCATCACGGTGACTTCAAGCGCGCGCAAACTGGGCGACTGGCCCGGCGGTGCGGAGACCGTCAGAAGTTCCAGCGCCAAAGCATGGAGCGTTGCCGTGTCGGGCGGCTCAGTCACGCTGACGAGCAGGTCGATATCGCTGTGAGGTTGCAACCCGCCGTCGACCGCAGAGCCGAACAGATGGATGGCGGCAAGGCGGGTTCCGAGATGGCGTTCGATGACGCGTCTGGCGTCATCAATCTGCGCTGCGACGGCGATGGGCGGGGCTTGGATCATGCAAGGATAATAGCCAAGCGTTTGCGCCTTGTGCAGTCGGATGGCCTACGCGAGCGGTCCGAATCCATTTTGAGCAGTCCGACGGCCGCAACAAGCCAGTCCGTATCCATAACAGTCTTCATCGAAGCTTCATGACCAACTACCCCCAACTATTCAGTCTCCAAGGCAAAACCGCAGTCGTACTCGGCGCCGCTTCCGGCATCGGTCAGGCGTCGGCGCACGCGCTGGGCGCGATGGGCGCCTATGTGATGTGCGCGGACCGCGACGAACTTGGCGTGCAAGCCACTGCGCGGCAGATCATCGACGGCGGTGGCGCGGCCGGTTGGATGCAGACAGATGCGGCCAGCGGCGAGTCCATCGCGCAGTTGGCCACCAGGGTTTTGTCCGAGCAGAAAAGGATCGACATCGCAGTGGCGACGCCGGCGTTGAACATCCGCAAGTTGATCGTCGATTACACAGAAGACGAGTTCGATCAGGTGGTGAATCTGAACCTGCGCGGCGCGTTTCACTTCATGCGCCACTTCGGCCGGCCGATGATGAAGCAGGGCGCGGGCAGTCTGATCCTGTGTTCGTCGATGCGCGCCGTGACGATCGAGCCCGGCCTGGGCATTTACGCCGCCACCAAAGCGGGCATCGAGCAGATGGTCAAGGCGTTTGCGGCCGAGGTCGGCCCCTACGGCGTGCGCGTCAACGCGGTGATGCCCAGCATCATCGAGACCCGTCTGACCGAGCCGCTGAAGGAACGACCCGACATCTACAACACGTACGCCGGCCATACGGTGCTGAACCGCTGGGGACAGCCGTCCGAGGTAGGCGCTGCGGTGGCGTTTCTGGCGTCGGATGCCGCGAGCTATATCTCGGGCAGCAGCCTGGCGGTCGATGCAGGGTGGACGGCAATTGATGGGCCGCCCACG
The DNA here is from genome assembly GCA_023432075.1 of Pseudomonadota bacterium. Taxonomy (GTDB): domain Bacteria; phylum Pseudomonadota; class Gammaproteobacteria; order Burkholderiales; family Burkholderiaceae_B; genus Achromobacter. The sequence continues at coordinate 6,356 of JAEYVD010000820.1, forward strand.
GGGCTGACGCAGACGCGGCCATCTGAGTAAGCGCGTTGCCATTAAGATGGTGAGCCTTGGATCTGTCCCGGAGGATGCTCATATGTCGACGTTTGAAGCGCAGAAGGGCAAATACTTCGTCCTCGGCGCGGGCCTTTGGCGCGATGGCATTGGCCCGGGCCTTGTGATCGCCAACGAGGAAAAGCTGATTCGGCCGGGCATGTACACGATGGATCCGCCCAACGGCGATCTTTCGCAATACTGCGAACGGCCGCACATCGTCCATGTGCCGGAACAGGGCGGGGCGCCTCGGCAATTCGAGCGGTGGGCCGGCATCTGGATCGTCTCGGAGCCGTTAAAGCGGGTATTCGAATCGGTCGATCCCGAAGCCTTTGTATTCAGCGCTTGCGACTACACGCAGGCCGACGGCTCGCCGGGGCCGCAATATTATTTTTGCAATGTGATGCGCACGCTTGATGCGCTGGATGTGGAAGCGTCGCGGGTCAAGAAGAAGTACGACCGGAATTTCCTGACGGGCGAAGACGAGCTGTACTACAGCATCGTGGGCGGCGCCAATCTCGTCTTTCGAGAGGAACGCATCGGCGATGCGCACATTTTTCGCCAGACGCAGATGTCGATCGACCCGGTTTGCGACCGGGTGATGTACGACGCGCTATGCGCTGCGGACCTGGATGGGGTGGATCTGCGGGACGCGGCGGCTTTGTGATCGCCACTGACGCCCGGCGAGTGCGCTGGGCGTCAGGCTGATCTGCGTTTATCCCTGATCCTTTATCCCTGACGGCCCGTGATGCTCAACGCCACGGCTTCGGCAATCTTGATCCCGTCCACCCCCGCCGACAGAATCCCGCCCGCGTAACCCGCGCCTTCACCGGCCGGGAACAACCCCTGCGTGTTGATGCTCTGCAGCGTGTCGTTGTCGCGCTTGATCCGGATGGGCGAAGACGTGCGGGTTTCGACGCCGGTCAGTACGGCGTCGGGCATGTTGAAGCCCTTGATGGTCTTGTCGAACGCAGGCAGGGCCTCGCGGATCGCGGTGATGGCGAAGTCGGGCAGGGCGGTGGCCAGGTCGGTCAGGTGCACGCCAGGCGTGTACGAGGGCTTGACGGCGCCGAACTCGGTGGATGCCTTGCCGGCAAGGAAGTCGCCGACCAACTGCCCCGGCGCGCTGTAGTCGCGGCCGCCCAGCTCAAACGCCTGCGATTCCCACTTGCGCTGAAAGTCGACGCCGGCCAGCACGTGCTCGGGGTAGTCGACCTCTGGCGAAATCCCTACGACGATGCCGGCGTTGGCATTGCGTTCGTTGCGCGAGTACTGGCTCATGCCGTTGGTGACGACGCGGTTGGGCTCGGACGTGGCCGCGACGACGGTGCCGCCGGGGCACATGCAGAAGCTGTAGACGGAGCGGCCGTTGCTGGCGTGATGCACCAGCTTGTAGTCGGCGGCGCCCAGGATCGGGTGGCCGGCGTTGGGTCCGAAGCGCGCGCGGTCGATGAGCGATTGCGGATGTTCGATCCGAAAGCCGATGGAGAAGGGCTTGGCTTCCATGAAGACGCCCTGGTCCAGCAGCATCTGGAAGGTGTCGCGGGCACTGTGGCCGATGGCCAGGACGACGTGGTCGGCTTCGATGTGTTCGCCGCTCGCCAACGTGACGCCGGTGACCTTGCCGTTCTCGCGGTGCAGGGTTTCAACCCGGCTGGAGAAGCGGACTTCGCCGCCCAGCTTGGTGATGGTGTCGCGCATGACTTCGACCATGCCGACCAGGCGGAAGGTGCCGATGTGGGGCTTGCTGACGTAAAGGATTTCCTCGGGCGCGCCGGCCAGGACGAATTCCTTCAAGACCTTTTCGCCGTAATGCTTGGGGTCCTTGATCTGGCTGTAGAGCTTGCCGTCCGAGAATGTGCCCGCGCCGCCTTCGCCGAACTGCACGTTGGAGTCGGGATTCAGGATGCGCTTGCGCCACAGGCCCCAGGTGTCCTTGGTGCGTTCGCGCACGGCCTTGCCGCGTTCCAGGATGATGGGCTTGAAGCCCATCTGCGCCAGGACCAGGCCGGCAAAGAGGCCACAGGGCCCGGTGCCGATGACGATGGGGCGCTTGGCAAGCGTGGCGGGCGCCTGCGCGACGAATTTGTATTCGGTGTCGGGAGAGGGCTTGACGTTGCGGTCGTCGTGAAAGCGCTTGAGCAGCGCGGCTTCGTTGGCGACGTCGACATCCAGCGTGTAGATGAGCAGGATGTTGTGTTTTTTGCGCGCGTCGTAGCTGCGCAGGAAGATCGTGTAGCCGTTCAGGTCGCTGGCCGCGATGCCCAGCTTCTGGAGGATTGCCGCGGGCAGTTCCTCGGGCGTGTGGTTCAACGGCAGCTTGATTTCAGACAGGCGCAACATGCTTGGGGTCCAGACAGAGGGGCGATCACAACGTCGCCAAATGCGGATTGTACTGGACGGGACACGGCCCAGGACGCCTGTCTAGTGACCCGCATCGCCATTGCGCCACCACAGCGTGCCGGCCTCTGGCGCGGCAATGTCCACGCGCTGCCCCATCACAGGCGTCGCCAGGCTCACCGCATGTTCCTGCGCCAGCGCGACGATCCGCTCGAACGGCTGTTCCCATGGGTGCAACGCCAGGTCGAACGTGCCGTTGTGGATCGGCAGCAGCCAGCGGCCGCGCAGATCAAGGTGAGCCTGAAGCGTTTCTTCAGGCTGCATGTGGACGAAGGCCCAGCGCACGTCATACGCGCCGGTTTCCATTAGGGTCAGGTCGAAGGGGCCGTAGGCGTCGCCGATGGCCTTGAAGCCATCGAAGTAACCGCTATCGCCGCTGAAGAAGACGCGCAGGTCGGCGTCCTGGATGACCCACGAAGCCCACAGGCTGCGGTCGCTGTCGGTGAGGCCGCGGCCGGAGAAATGCTGGGCGGGCGTGGCGGTCATGCGCAGGCCGGCGACCTCGGTGGAATCCCACCAGTCAAGTTGCTCGACCTTCGCCGGGTCGATGCCCCAGGCCACCAATTGGTCGCCGACGCCAAGCGGCGCAATGAACCGCGCGGTCTTGCCTGCAAGCTGTGCGACGGCGGCGCGATCGAGGTGGTCGTAATGGTTATGGGACAGAATGACGCCGGCAATCGGAGGTAGGTCTTCGATGCTGATTGGCGGTACGTGAAAGCGGGCGGGGCCGGCCCATTGCACGGGCGAGGCGCGCTCGGAGAAGACGGGGTCGGTCAGCCAGAAACGGCCGCGCAGTTTCATGAGGATGGTGGAATGTCCAAGCCGGTAAAGGCTGCGGTCTGGCGCGGCTTCCAGGGTTGCGCGGTCCAGCGTGCGCACGGGGATGGCGATGTCGGGAACCGTGCCGCTTGGCTTGGCAAAGAGGACGGTCCAGGCAAGCTTGACACCTTTCCAGAAGCCCATGGCGGGGCGAGGGCGCGGATTACTGAAACGTCCGTCGCGCTGCTGGGGGGATTGCGGATATAGGGGCAAGGCACGGCGGTTGCAGGCGGTGAGGGCGGTCACGGCGGGTTTTCCCATGAGATTCAAAAAGGTGGCGCGATGGCGGCAAACCGCTTGCGCCAAAAAATTACACTGCACAGTGTAGTTTCCAAAATCAGAAAAGTACACCGTCCGGTGTAGAATTTCGCCCATGTCGACGAAAGCTCCCGATTCCGCCAAGGAACGCCCGCCCAAACGCCTGACCGACCGCAAGCGCGAGGACATCGTGCGCGCGGCGGTGGAGGAATTCCGCACCGCGGGGTTCGAGGCCACCAGCATGGACCGCATCGCCCAGGCCGCTGGCGTGTCCAAGCGTACGGTCTACAACCATTTCCCGAGCAAGGAGGCGCTGTTCGCGCTGATGCTGGAGCAGTTGTGGGCCAGCAGCGCGGCCAGCGTCGACATGGCTTACCGGCCCGATCTTCCGCTGGCGCTGCAATTGCGGCAGTTGTTGATGCAGAAACTGGAGTTGCTGGGCGACGCCAGCTTCATTGATCTGGCGCGGGTCGCTATGGCGGAGATCATCCATTCACCGGACCGCGCACAGGACATTGTTTGCCGGATGGACGAGAAGGGCAGTGGGGTGACGGCATGGATTCAGGCTGCGATTGCGGACGGGCGCCTGAAAGCGGTCGACCCGGGCTTTGCCGGCCATCAACTGGAAGGGCTGGTCAAAGGTTTTGCTTTCTGGCCGCAAGTCACCCTGGGGCAGCCGCCATTGAAAAAGGCAGAGCGCGAGCGCGTGGCGGATTCGGCGGTTGGAATGTTCCTGGGGTATTACGCGCAGGCTGATTGAGTCTGCGAGTTCGACGGTTGGGCGCAGCGCGCCGCCGAGACGCGCCTCAGAAAAGCTTCAGCGCCTGCGCCACCCACAGCGCCAACCCGATCGCGATGCCGATCAGAAGTGTCTTGCGCAGGCCGCCGCTTGGCGGAACCGCGCCCGGAGCCGAGCCGGCCGCCAGGTTTTCGGTGGATGTGCGTGGTGACTGGATCGCCGTCGCGTCGGGTGATTCGGTCTCGATGGTGAACACGGGCCGGGCCTGCCGATCAGGCATCAAGCTACTCAGGTCCTTGCTGTCCAAGCCCGAGTTGCGCAGCATGTCCCACAGACCCTCCATGGCCTGACCATCGCGCAAGGCCTCGATGCGTTCGCGCTCGGCGCGCGGCACCTCGTCCAGGCTGTCGTATCGGTGGCCGTTCACCGTGACGGCGCCGTCGTCGATCTGGACGTTGAACGTCTCGCCGTTTTCGGTGCCTGAGTAGCGCCACGATTCACTGACCATCACGCCTTCCATTCCGCCGTCCAGCAGGGCTTCGATCTGCGTGCGCTGTTCGGGCGTGAGGTCCGTTGTGGAACTCCAGCTACGGGTGGTCGTCGAACTGCGCCAGGTCTTTGTGTTGTCGTTCATGTGGGATCTGTCGTGAGTTGCGGGGGCGAATCCATTCACCTTGCTGTCAGAAAAGCCCGCATTTGCGGGCTTCTTACGTTGTCCTTAATGCAAAAGACTTTCCCATGTCAAGAAAATCCATCTGATACGGTCGGACGAGCGGATCAGAAGCGCATAATGCCGACACCTGCTCTTACGTCCCTTTTCAAAGAGCAGTCTTGATCTTGAGCAAGAAAAGAGCATGTTGTCACTAGCTCGGGCAGTTCGTGTTTCCAGGTTGCATGTTCGGTAGCGCGCTAGGACAACTTGGAGTATTCACGGAGATGTCCATGACTGATGACGCACAACCGCGCCGGCGGTTTCTGCAGGCGATGGCCATTGTGCCAGCCTCGACGCTGGCGGTCGGCGGCCTGACCGTCGGCTGTACCAACGCCGCCGACGGCAATGCCGCAAAGGCGGCCAAGGCTTACGAGCCCACCTATTTCACCAAGGCCGAATGGGCCTTCATCGTTGCCGCGGTGGATCATCTGATTCCCGCCGACGAGTACGGTCCTGGCGCCATCGCGGCCGGCGTGCCGGAGTTCATCGATCGTCAGATGGAAACGCCCTTTGGCCACGGCAAGCTGTGGTACATGGACGGGCCGTTCCACACCGACCAGGTGCCTGAACTGGGCTACCAGCTCGACCAGAATCCCCGCCAGGTCTATCGCAACGGCATCGAGGCCTGTGATGCCTGGTGCGTGAAAACGCACGGCAAGGCGTACGCCGAACTGGACAAGGCCCTGCAGGAGCAGATCCTGAAGGATCTGCAGTCCGGCAAGATCGCGTTCGAATCCGTGCCGTCCAAGACGTTCTTCAGCTTCCTGCTTGCCAACACGAAGGAAGGCTTTCTCGCCGATCCGATCTATGGCGGCAACAAGGGCATGGTGGGCTGGAAGATGGTGGGCTTTCCCGGCGCGCGCGCCGACTTCATGGACTGGGCGGACCAGCCCAACGTCAAGTACCCCTATGGCCCCGTGTCGATCTCTGGGGAGAAGGGTTAAATCATGGCGATCAAGAAAGACAAAGTTGATGCGGTATTGGTCGGGTTCGGCTGGACGGGCGCCATTCTGGGCCAGGAGCTGACCGAAGCGGGCCTGCAGGTGCTGGCGCTGGAGCGCGGCGGCATGCAGGACACGCCCAAGGATGCCGAGTATCCCAAGGTGATCGACGAGCTGAAGTATTCGGTTCGCGGCTATCTGTTCCAGGACCTGTCCAAGGAAACCGTCACGATCCGCCACAACGTGGACGACGTGGCCGTGCCGTATCGCCAGAATGGTTCGTTCCTGTTGGGAACGGGCGTGGGCGGCGCGGGCTTTCACTGGAACGGCATGCACTACCGTGTGCTGCCCGAAGAACTGGAACTGCGCACGCGCTACGAAACGCGCTACGGCAAGAAGTTCATTCCGGAAGGCATGACCATTCAGGACTTCGGCGTGACCTACGACGAACTGGAGCCGTACTTCTCCAAGTTCGAATACGTCTGTGGCACGTCGGGCAAGGCCGGCAACCTGAACGGCAAGATCGTCGAAGGCGGCAACCCGCTGGAAGGCAAGCGCAGCAAGGAATTCCCGCTGCCGCCGCTGGCCACGACCCACGGGGCGTCGCTGTTCGAGAAGGCCGCGCGCGAAGTCGGCTTCAACCCGTATCCCACGCCGGCCGCCAACGCGTCGGGCCCGTACACCAACCCGTACGGCGTGCGTCTTGGCCCCTGCAATTTCTGTGGCTTCTGCGAGAACTACGGCTGCTACATGTATTCGAAGGCCTCGCCTCAGACCACCATTTTGCCGGTGCTGCTGAAGAAACCGAATTTCGAGCTGCGCACGCGTTCGCAGGTCATCAAGGTCAATCTGGATTCGACCGGCAAGAAGGCCGTGGGCGTGACGTACATCGACGCGGACGGCAACGAAATCGATCAGCCCGCGGATCTGGTGATCCTG
>JAEYVD010000896.1 GCA_023432075.1 Pseudomonadota bacterium
ACAACGCGTCCACCTTCTACGTGATGCAGTGGCAGGACGGCAAGCTCGTCACCATCGGTCCTGACAACCTCGCTCTCGGCAAGCCCATCTTCAAGAAATAAAGCGCGATGCCAGCGGCCGGACGCCGGGGGCTTGCAGTCCCGGTGCGCGTCTGGCCTTTCCCGGGGTTCGAGCGCCCCGTCCCTGGACGCTGCGGGACGGGGACGGGGCGCCTCCCGCACTTAGAGGTTGCACAATGGAATTATTCATTCAACTGGTCATCAATGGCCTGTTGCTGGGCGGCGCTTACACGATCATCAGCCTGGGGCTGACACTCATCTTCGGCGTCGTGCGCGTCGTGAACTTCGCGCATGGCGAGTTTCTGATGATCGGCATGTACATGGTCTATCTGATCGCGGCGCAGTTCGGCATCCACCCCTACGCCGGCCTGATTCCGGTCGCCGTCATCCTGTTCGCGCTGGGCGCGTTGACGCAAAAGGGCATCATCCAGCCGCTGCTGCACGCCGACCAGCACATCCAGATCTTCGCCACTGTGGGGGTGTCAACCATCCTGCTGAACCTGGCGCTCGTGATCTTCGGGGCCAATGTCTACCGCGCGCCGGTGGAACTGGGCACCAACGCCATCGACGTCGGCCCGTTCTCGATGGTTACCGGCCAGCTTGTCACCTTCGTCATCGGCCTGACCCTGGCCGTGCTGCTGCACCTGTTCATGCACCGCACCTACCTTGGCCGAGCGCTACGCGCCGTGGCGCAGCACCGCTATGCGGCCACGCTGATGGGCGTGAACGTCAACAACGTGTACGCCATCGCCTTTGGCCTGGGGACCGCATTCGTGGGCATCGCCGCAGGCCTGCTGGCCCCGCAGTATCCGGTGTTTCCGACGGTGGGCACGTACTTCGTGCTGACCGCCTTCGTCATCGTGGTGCTGGGCGGCCTGGGCAGCCTGTACGGCGCCGTCGCCGGCTCCATGATCATCGGCATCGTCGACACCCTGGCGGGCTTCTATATCGCGCCCGACCTGAAGGAGGTCGTCTATTTCGGGATCTTCCTCTTGATCCTTGTCCTGAAGCCGAACGGCCTGTTCGGCATCGGTACAGAGTGACCAGAACAACAAGGAGCAAGACGTGTTTCCCGACTTTCGACACCCCAAAGCCTACGTCAGCCTCATCCTGCTGATCACGATGTTCCTCGTGCCCGTCGTGATGGGCACGCCCTTCTGGACCAATCTCTTTGTCCTGCTGTTCGTGTTTTCCGCGCTGTCGGTTGCCTGGAACATCGTGGGCGGCTATGCCGGCCAGTTGTCCCTTGGCCACGCGGTGTTCTACGGCATCGGCGGCTACACGGCCACCCTGCTGACGCAGAACTTCGGTATATCGCCGTGGATCGGCATGTTCGCGGGCGCGGCCATTTCCGCCGCCGTCGCCGTCCTGATCAGCTATCCCACGCTGCGCCTGCGGGGCCCCTTCTTCGCGCTGGCGACCATCGCCATCCTGGAAGTGGTGCGCCTGTTGGTCATCCACGAGGAAAGCTGGACCGGCGGTTCCAGCGGCATCAGCCTGCCGCTGAACATCGGCTGGGCCTGGATCGTATTCCGCGAGAAGATCAACTACGTCATCATCGCGTTCGGCCTGTTCGTGCTGGTGACCTGGGTCTCGTGGTACATCCGCAAGTCGCGCATCGGGCATTACCTGATCGCGATCCGCGAACGCGAGGACGCGGCACTGGCGGTGGGCGTCCACACCGTGCGCGTGAAGATCATCGCCGCCGTCGTCTCGGCCGTGCTGACCAGCATCATCGGCACCTTCCACATCACGTATCTGACCTTCGTCGACCCCAGCTCCGCGTTCTCGCTCGAGCTGTCCATCCAGGTCGCGATGTTTGCGCTGATCGGCGGCTTGGGCACCGTGTCCGGTCCCATCGCAGGCACTTTCCTGGTGCTGCCCATTGCGGAACTGGCGCGCGGCTGGCTGAGCAGCGTGGGCAACGGCATGCACGGGTTGATCTACGGCCTGATCCTGGTGGCGGTGGTGCTGACGATTCCGCGGGGTCTGGCCGGCGCGTTCGGGCCCTTTATCGAGCGCATGCTGGCGCGCCTGCCGTACCTGGGCACGCCCCCGGCCAAGCGCAAGCTTGCCGACGAGATCCGCATCCGCAATGCCACGCGCAGCGAGCAGCCTGTCCTGAAGGCGGAGGGGCTGTTCAAGAGCTTTGGCGGCCTGCGCGCCACCAATGACGTGTCGCTGACGCTCAACCAGCACGAGATCCTGGGCATGATCGGCCCCAACGGCGCCGGCAAGACCACGGTGTTCAACCTGCTGTCGGGCTTTCTGTCGCCGGACAAGGGCGACATCACGATGCGCGACGAGCAAGGCAACTGGGTCAGCTGCAAGACGCCCGACGCCTTTGCGCACAAGGGATTGGGCCGCACGTTCCAGATCGCCAAGCCGTTCACGGGGTTGACGGTGCTGGAGAACATCATGCTGGGCGCGTTCATTCACACGTCCGACCGCGACGAAGCCGAGCAGATCGCGCTGAAGGTGGCCGAGCAGACCGACCTGGTGAAGTACCTGAACACCGAGGCGCGCAGCCTTACCGTGGGCGGCATGAAGCGGCTGGAGGTGGCGCGGGCGCTGGCGATCAAGCCGCGCATCCTGCTGCTGGACGAAGTGATGGCGGGCCTGAATCCCACGGACATCGAGAAATCGATCCAGATGATCCGGCGCATCCGCGATTCCGGCGTCTCGGTGCTGCTGATCGAACACATGATGCAGGCAACGATGGCGCTGTCCGACCGCATCATCGTCCTGAACGAAGGCGGCGTGCTGGTCAGCGGCGCACCGAAGGACGTGGTCGAAAACCCGGCCGTCATCGAAGCCTATCTGGGCAAGGAGTATCAGGATGCTTAAGGTGTCGAATCTGACGTCGGGCTATGGCAAGAGCCAGGTGCTGAACGGCCTGAATTTCGAAGTGAACGCGGGCGAGATCGTCACGCTGATCGGCGCCAACGGCGCAGGCAAGACCACCACGCTCAAGACCCTGTGCGGGGTGATCGCCGCCACGCAGGGCAAGGTGGAATTCGAAGGCCAGGACCTGACCAACCGCCAGCCCTTTGACATCGTGGACGCCGGCATCACGATGATTCCCGAAGGCCGCCAGCTCTTTCCCCATTTCACGGTACGCGACAACCTTCTGATGGGCTCGTACAAGCGGGCGGCGCGGCCGATCGTCGAGCGCAAGCTCGAGGAAGTGCTGCGCATCTTTCCGCGCGTGAAGGAACGCCTGAGCCAGTTCGCCGGATCGCTGTCGGGCGGCGAACAGCAGATGGTCGCCATCGCGCGCGGCATGATGGCGGACCCGAAATTGCTGGTGTTCGACGAGCCCTCGCTAGGCCTGTCGCCGCTGCTGGTGCAGCAGATGTTCGACATCATTCGCGATGTCACCACGCATGGCGTCACCGTGCTGCTGGTGGAGCAAAACGTGTTCCGCACGCTGCGTCTGGCCGATCGCGGCTACGTGCTCGAGAACGGCGCGATCGTGCGCACTGGCACGGGCGCGGAACTGCTCAGCGATCCCCACGTCAAGAAGGCCTACCTGGGCCACTGAAATCCAAGGACCATCGTCTCATGTCAACACGCTGCACATTCATCGACCACGGCAAGGGCGGCGCACCCGATTGCATGCGCGTCGCCGAACGCGACATGGAAGCGCCCACGGGCCGCCAGGTGCTGATCGAAGTCGCCTACGCGGGCGTCAACCGCCCGGACGTGCTGCAACGCTCGGGGTCCTATCCCCCACCCCCGGGCGCTTCTCCATATCTCGGCCTCGAAGTGTCCGGCACCATCATCGCGGCCGGTCCCGATGCACGCGACTGGAAGGTAGGCGACCAGGTTTGCGCACTGACGCCGGGCGGCGGCTACGCGCAATTCTGCCTGGCCGACGAGCGCCACTGCCTGCCCGTGCCGCGCGGTCTGGACCTGCTGACGGCCGCGGCCATTCCGGAGAACTATTTCACCGTCTGGACCAACGTGTTCGACCGAGCGCGCCTGACGCAGGGTGAGAAATTCCTGGTTCACGGCGGCTCAAGCGGCATCGGCCTGACCGCCATTCAGCTCGCGCACGCGTTCGGCGCCGAAGTCTGGACCACCGTGGGCAACACGCAAAAGGCGGACGCGTGCGTCAAGGCCGGCGCGCATCATGCCGTGCTGTACCGGGATGCGGACTTCGAATCCGCCGTGCGCGAGGGCACGGCCAACGCTGGCGTCGACGTGATCCTGGACATGGTGGGCGGCGCCTACATCAACAAGAATCTGCGGCTGCTGGCGCTGAATGGCCGGCTGGTGCAGATCGCCTTTCTGGAGGGCAGCAAGGCCGAGATCGACGCGCTGCCCATCATGACCAAGCGCCTGCAATTCACAGGGTCCACGCTGCGCCCGCGCTCGGACGAGGACAAGGCCGCCATCGCGCAATCGCTGACGCAGAAGGTGCTGCCGCTCATGGAGGCCGGACAGTGCCTGCCGCTCATCCACGAAGTCTTCCCGCTGGCCGAGGCCGCCCGCGCGCACGAACTGATGGAAAGCAGCAAACACATCGGCAAGATCATGCTGCAGGTGAAGCCATGAGCCCACGCTTTGCGGATCAGACCGTCATCGTCACGGGCGCCGTGGGAGGCATCGGCTCGGCCATCGTCGAGGCCTTCCTGGCCGAGGGCGGCCGCGTGGGTCTCGTCGACTTCAACGCGCAGGCCGGCCAGGCGTACGAAAAGGAACTTCGCCAGCACGGCCACGACGTGTGCTTCGTGCCGGCCGACGTCGCGCATTTCGATCAGTGCCAGGCGGCCTATGACCGCATCACGCGCGACCTGGGCGCCGCAACCATCCTGGTCAACAACGTCGGCATCTCGCCCAAGACCAACGGCCGCGCGCTCAAGGTCTGGGAAATGCCGCCGGCAGAGTGGAACAACGTCGTCTCGGTGAACCTGAACAGCGTGTTCTACATGACGCATCTGGCCACGCCGCACATGGTGCAGGCGCGGCAGGGGCGCGTCATCAACA
>JAEYVD010000044.1 GCA_023432075.1 Pseudomonadota bacterium
TCGGGAATCGCGCGGTCCGCCGCGCCTTGGCCCGAGATCCAGTTAAAAGGGATTTTGTCGGCGTTGTCGTCGACGAGTTCCTGCACCGTGAGCATGGCAGCGATTCCGCGTGGGATCAGAGTTGGCCGGTCGTGAGCATTCTGTGCACGATGGCCGGGTCGGGCTCGGTGGCCAGCGCCTCGCGCAATGCCTTATTGGACATGAGCTGGGCAAGTTCGGCCAGGATATCCAAGTGCTGCTGCGTGGCCGTTTCAGGCACCAGCAGGCACAGCAGCATCGACACGGGTTGTCCGTCCGGCGCGTCGAACGTGATGGGCTGGGCAAGGCGGATGAATGCCGCCAACGCTTGTTCCAGACCTTTCACGCGGCCGTGCGGCACAGCCACGCCCTGGCCGAGGGCGGTTGACCCCAAGCGCTCGCGGGCAAAAAGGCTGTCGAACACGAGCGCGCGTGCCAAGCCGTTGTTGTTTTCAAAAAGCAGACCGGCCTGTTCGAACGCACGTTTCTTGCTCGTGGCGAGCATATCGAGCACGACGTTGCCGGCGGGGAGGATGCGCGACAAATGATTCATCAGGGCATTATAGGGTTATATGACGCACTGCAACAATCAACCGCCCCGGGCGTTTCGGACGACCGCAAGCCAACGGGGCACAAGAGCGACAGCATAGTCTGATCGCGGCGCGTTGTGGGCATTCTGGAGGTGGCGATCATCACGGCGCGGCGCACATCCAGCAAAAGCGACGGAAAACGCCAATTGGCCGGCAGTCGCCAGCGGATGAAACAAGGGGGGAGGAGGGAGTTTGCCGATGCCCCGGCTGGACGCAAGGTCTAGCGGGACACCGGGACTTAGGCAGGATCCTGGGATCCTTGTACGGCTAGTCGCTCAGGTGAGCGGTCATGAAGCGCGTTACTGCTGGGGTGGCGAGAGGGTCGCCGCTTGCCGCTTCACGGACTCTGCTGAATGACTTCTTACCTTGTCCTTGTGCTTGATGACCTGACGGTCGACTTTGTCAGCAAGAAGGTCGATGGCTGCATAGAGGTTTTCATCGGTTGCTTCACAATGAATGTCCTTGCCGCTCAGTCGCATGGTGATTTCGGCTCTATGCCGCAGGGGCTCTACTGAGAGCATGACCTGGGTATCGATGACGTGATCGAAATGCCGCAGCACTCGCGCCAGTTTGTTCATGACATATTCCCGGATGGCCGGGGTGACGTCGAGGTGACGACCGCAGATGCTCAGGTTCATAGTGTGCTCTCCTTCTAAAAGAGGAAAAAGGTGCGCAAAAGGCGCGGTGAAGTCGTTAGGCGTTCTCCTTCAATAAGCAGGTTCGTTTAGTACTAGTGTATAGACTCGGGCCGATAAAACAAGCTGACCTACCGCAACTTCATGGCAATTTTATGGCTGAGCCCCTAGGGCGTATGGCCCTTCTTACCCAGGCGTTACGGGGTCTTTCAGCCCGGGGTTACATCCGGAAGTGTTCGCCCAGATACACGCGGCGCACGGCCGGGTCGCCCACGATTTCCTCGGGGTGGCCGTCGGTCAGCACCTTGCCTTCGCTGATGATGTAGGCGCGGTCGCAGATGCCCAGGGTTTCCCGCACGTTGTGGTCGGTGATCAGCACCCCGATGCCGCGGCCCTTCAGGAAGCGCACGATGCGCTGGATTTCGATGACCGCGATCGGGTCCACCCCGGCAAACGGTTCGTCCAGCAGGATGAAGCGCGGGCTGGTTGCCAGCGCGCGCGCAATTTCCACGCGGCGGCGTTCGCCGCCCGACAGGGAAATCGCGGCATTGCTGCGGATGTGGCCGATCTGCAGTTCTTCGAGCAGCGATTCCATCTGCTCATTGATCTTGGGCGTCGACAACGGACGGCCGTCCGGACCCACCTGCAATTCCAGCACGGCGCGGATGTTCTGTTCGACCGTCAGGCGGCGGAACACGGAAGCGTCCTGCGGCAGGTACGACAGGCCCATGCGCGCGCGCTTGTGGATGGGCATTGCCGTGATGACGGCGCCGTCGATTTCGATGCGGCCCGCATCCGCGGGCACCAGGCCGACGATCATGTAGAAGCTGGTGGTCTTGCCGGCGCCGTTGGGACCCAGCAGACCCACGACTTCGCCGCTGACCACGGACAGGGACACATCCTGCACCACGGTGCGGCCGTTGTAGGTCTTGCGCAGTCCGGTTGCGCGCAGGCTGCCCTGCTTGACGCCCGAAGGGGCGGAGGTCACGGGGGTCGGCACTGAAGGTTGGTTCATCGTGGCTGCGATTGGTGTTGCGTGGGAAGCGCTTCAGCGCCCTTTCTTGGCTGCCTGCTGCTTGCGGCATTCAGCGACGGCGGCGTCCAGCTTGGCGCGCGGTTCGGCCAAGGAACGCACACGTCCGCCCGCGGCGGCGGAATTCGGTCCGCCTTGCGCTTCGTACGTGCCGGACTTCTCGTTGTAGCGTACCCGTTCGCCGCGAATGGTATCGAACGGTTTCCCACAGACGTAGCGGGTCACGATGGCCTGGCCGATCAGGTCGAACGTGCTGTTGGTGCCGTCGTATTCGGCGCGCAGGCCCTTGCCTTCGATGAGTTCGAAGTTCTCGGGGCGCTCCTGGCGGATGGTGACGACCTTGCCCTTGTTGGCGGTGGCCGTGCCGTATTGGTTGCCTTGCGCGTCTTCGTTCATCTGCAGCGTGTCGGACGTCAGCGTCATCAGGCCGCGCGTCATGTTGACGTTGCCGGTGAACACGCTTTGTTTCTTCACGTCGTCGTAGTGCAGCGTGTCCGACAGGATCAGCGTGCTCGGCTCTTCAGCCGGCGTTGCCGCCTTCGGTTCCGCGGCGTGAGCCGGCGCAAACGCGCAGGCCGTCAACAGCACGGCGCCCATCAGGCGGGTCGTCGGGGCGAAGAGGGTCCGAAGGTCGGTCATGGTTTTTTCTGGTTAGTGTTGTTGGCAGGAATTTCGGTGCGGCGCTGCTGCCTGCCTTCCGAACCGGCAATTTCCACGTCGGTCGACGCCGACACCTGCAATTGACGAGTCTTGTTGTTGTAGTGCATGCCCGTGCCCTGCATGCGCGAGCGGCCCTTCAGGACCGTGGCGGGCAGGTCGGTGAAGACCACGTCGTCATCGGGCAGGATGATGAGTTGCTGGCTGCGCACGTCCAGCATGTCGTTTTCGGCATCGGGCTGGCGCAGCACGTGGGCGTCGCCTTGCATGACGATGCGCTTGCCGCCCTGTTCCATCACGGCCGTCTTGGAAACCGCGACGGTGATCGGATTGGTTTCGCGCTGGCCCACCGCGCGCGGCGCGGTGACGTGATACGAATCGTCGTCGGGAAAGTGCTCCATGTAGTCGCCTTCCAGGCGATTGATGGGCTTGCCCGTGGGATCGGTGCGCAGCATCACGAATTCGCGCGACCACGCATCCATTTCGTGGGTGACGCGGCGCGGCGGATCCACCTGGATGGCGCGCTGCGCGTAATCGGCCGCCCACCACGAACTGGTGACCAGCACCAGGAGCAGGAACAGCGCGATCAGTGAGGGAAAGCGTTCTTTCATCGGGTGCGCCGCGAGGGCGTATTCGTTATCGGGGCGATCACTGGATGGCCCCGGGGCCGAGCAGTCCCGGCGATGCCAGGAACGCGCCCAGGCGGCCTTGCGAGGCCAAGAGGAGATCGCAGCATTCGCGTACGGCCCCGCTTCCGCCGGGCAGGGTGGAAACCCAGTGGGCCGCCTGGCTGACGTAGCCGGGAGCGTTGGGCACGCTGGCCGCGAAGCCGGCGCGCTGCAAGGCCGGCAGGTCGATGATGTCATCGCCCAT
>JAEYVD010000055.1 GCA_023432075.1 Pseudomonadota bacterium
CCCCCTGCAATTGCGGGTAGACGCCAAGCAATTCGCGGCGCAGGGACTCGGCCAGATCGGGCGGGTCGTCGACACGGGTGGTGATTCTACTGCCCCAGCCGATGCGGCCGCCATCGAGGACGCGGTAATAGTTGCCGGCGCGCCGGTCGTCGCCGATGGCGGCGGTGCTGCGGATGGCTTCGCGGACCCGGTCGCCCAGCGGTTCGGTCAGCATGATGTAGGTGGCGATGGGCAGCATGGCGCGCCGCAAGGCGGGCACGACGTCGCCGGTGTAGCCGCCGGTGGCCAGCACGACGGTGGCCGCGTCGATCTGCCCTTGTTCGGTCTTCAGGTGCTTGACCGCGCCGTCGAGCGTGGCGTGCACGACCGGCGAGTCTTCATGGATGCGCACGCCCAGCCGGACGCACTCGCGGGCCAGCGCGCGGGCGTAGTTCAGCGGATGGAAGTGAAAGGACGACGGGTCTTCGATGCCCTGGAAGTAGACGTCGGACACGAGGCGTTCCCGGACCTCGCTGCGCGACAGCAGCCGCACGTCGCGCCCGAAGTCGCGCTGCTGACTGTCGCACCACTGGCGCAGCGCGTCGGTCGCCTCGTAGCGCACGACGCGCAGGCGCCCGTCCACCTTATGGGCGTCGGCAATGCGCAGATCGCGGATGTTGTTGCGGATGATCTCGACGCCTTCCATCGACAGCCGGTAAAGCTGGCGGTAGTGGTCTTCGTCGACGTGCTTGCGGATGGCATCGGCACCGGCCGAAAAGGCCGGCGACACCGAGCCACCGTTTCGGCCCGACGCCCCCCAGGCAATGCGCCGCGCTTCCAGCAGGGTGACGTTGCGGCCGCGCCGGGCCAGTTCCAGCGCGGTGGACAGGCCCGCCAGGCCCGCCCCGATCACGCAGACGTCGGCGCTGGCCGCGCCCGCCAGCGGCGGATAGTAGGTTTCGCTGTCGGCGAGCGTGCGCTTGTAGTAGGTATCGATGTACTCGGAGACCATGGTGTCCGCTCAGTGCAGGCCCGCGCCTTGCAGGCCCCCGGTCAGGCGCTTTTCCAGCCAGTTGGCCAGACGCAGGAGCGGGTAGCAGTAGATGAAGTAGATGGCGGCGATCATGCCGTAGATGAACAGCGACTTCGCCGGGAAGGTGATGATGAAGACTTCGCCCTGGCGGGTCAGCTCGGTGATGCCGACGACCGACAGGATGGCGGTGCTTTTGATCAGCATGACGTAGACGCCGCTCATGGGCTGCACGATCAGGCGCATGGCCTGCGGCAGGATGACCAGCCACAAGATCTGCAGCGGTCGCAGTCCCAGCGTCATCGCGCCCTCGGTCTGGCCGCGCGGCACGGCCTGGATGGCGCCCATGACAATTTCCGCCACGTAGCAGGACGTGTAGACCGACAGCGCCACGAAGGCGGCCGTGCCGGAATCCCAGTGCAGCATTTCAATGCCGGAGCTGGGCAGCACGAAGTAGAAGATGTAGAGCTGCACCAGGAACGGCGTGCCGCGCAGGATGTGGATGTAGAGACCCAGGATCTGGTGCACGCCGTGGATGCGGTAACTGCGGATCACGCCGATGACAAAGCCCAGCAGCGATCCGGCGATGATGGCCACGAAGGAGATCTTCAGCGTTTCCCAGAAGCCCTTGAGCAGAAAGGGCAAGACGACGCCGGCGGTGGAGAGATAGGATTCCAGCATGATTACCTCGCGTTCCAGGCCGGGCCGGCCAGCCACAGGCTTACGCCCTTGGACAGCAGCAGCATGACGCAGTAGATCAGCAGATAGCCCGCGGCGATGGTCAGGAAGGCTTCGTTGGGCACGATGCGTTCGCTGTTCATCTGCACGCCGGCGGCCACCAGTTCAAACACCGTGATCAGCGACAGCAGCGAGGTGTCTTTGATCAGCACGGCGGTCTGGCCCAGCAGCGGCGGCAGCGTATTGGCGAAGGCTTGCGGCAGCACCACATAGCGCAGGCGCTGGTGGTAGTTCATGCCGCAGGCCTTGGCGCCTTCGATCTGGCCGCGCGGCACGGACTCGATGCCGACGCGGATGATTTCGCTCATGTAGGCCGCGTGGTGCAAGGTCATGGCGATGATGCCCAGCACCATCTCGCTCCAGCCCTTGGCGCCGGGCACCAGGTACGGCACCGCGTAATAGACCAGGTAGATCTGCACGAGCAGCGGCGTTGAGCGCACGAATTGCACATAGGCCGCCACCGGGCGCCACACCGCGCCGCGGGACGACATATGGGCAAGCGCCAGCGGCACCCCGGCCAGCACCGACAGCACCAGGCTTGCGCCCGCCGCGATCAGCGTATTGGCCAGGCCTTCGGCGAATTGGCCCGTGTACTGGCTGACGATGCGCCAGTTATAGAAATCGATCAGCCAGTCCATGGGCGGTCCCGTCTCCAATCAGTGGTCTTTCTTCCAATCGGTCGAGTACCAGTACTTCACAAGCTCCGGCAGCGAGTTGTCGGCGGTCTTCAGCGTCTGCCAGTTGTCCAGCCAGAACTTCAGGCGGAACGCGTTGGGGCCGACGGCGAACGCCAGCGGCTCGCGCACCATGACGCCTTCCAGCACGCGCAGGTTGCCGAAGTCCACGAGGAACTGGTTGGCGGTGGACAGCGACATGATCCCCGCGTCCAGCCGGCCGCTGGACAACGCCTGGCCGACCGGGGCGCTGCCGCCCGAGAACTCCTTCAGCGTGGCCGAGGGCAGCATCTTCTTGCCGACTTCGGCATAGGTGCTGGCGCCCAGCGCGCCGACGGTGACGCCGGACTTGTTCAGTTCGGCAAAGTTCTTGTACGGGGAATCCTTAGGCACCACGGCGACGGTGTCGGCGTAGAACATGGGCAGCGAGAACAGCACCTGCGCAGCGCGCTGCGGCGTGGGCGTCATGTCCGCGGCCACCATGTCGGCCTTGCCAGACAGAAGCGCGGGCAGCAGGCCCTTCCATTCATAATCCTGCAGCACCAGCTTCACGCCCAGGTCGTCCGCCATGCGCTTGGCCACTTCCACCGCCAGCCCCGTGCGCTTGCCCGACTTGTCCATGAAGCTCATCAGCGGCCCGGATGTCTGCACCGCCACGCGCAGTTCGCCGCGCTTGATGATGTCGGAAAGTTCGTCCGCCTGTGCCGGCAGGGCCACGGTGGCGGCCGCCAGGGCGACGCTGGCCACGCCCAGCCATTGTTTGATCTTCAGCATTTCTAACCCCTTTGGTGATTGGACCCATATCGTTCCGGGCAAGGCACATCGCGCCGGCAGCGCCCGGATAAGCCGGACCGGCGGGACTACAGAATCTTTTCCAGGAA
>JAEYVD010000185.1 GCA_023432075.1 Pseudomonadota bacterium
GCGCGGGCGCCAAGCAGATCATCGCGGCCGCGCTGACGGCCAGCCTGGAACCGGGCGACGAAGTCATCGTCTGCGCGCCGTACTGGGTGTCCTACCCGGACATGGTGCTGCTGGGCGAAGGCAAGCCCGTTGTGGTCACCGGCCCCGAATCACAAGGCTTCAAGCTGGACGCGGCCACGCTGGAAGCGGCCATCACGCCGCGCACGCGCTGGCTGATCCTGAATTCGCCCAGCAACCCCAGCGGCGCGGTCTATAGCGCGGACGAACTGCGTGCCATCACCGACGTGCTGGTGCGCCATCCCCACGTGTGGATCCTGAGCGACGAGATCTACGCGCCCTTCACCTACAGCGGCCAGGCGCACGCCTCGCCCGTTCAGGTCGAACCGCAACTCATCGGCCGCACGCTTATCGTGAACGGCATGTCCAAGTCCTACGCCATGACCGGCTGGCGCGTCGGCTACGGCGCCGGCCCGGCCGAGCTCATCAAGGCCATGAGCACCGTCATGTCGCAAAGCACGTCGTGCCCCAGCGCGATTTCGCAGGCAGCCGCGCAGGCCGCATTGGAAGGCGATCAGTCCAGCGTCACGGAAATGGTCGAAATCTTCAAGGCTCGCCGCGACCTGATCGTGCGCCGCCTGAACGACATCCCGGGCATCTCGTGCGCGATGCCGGACGGCGCGTTCTACGTGTACGCCAACGTGCAGGGCCTGATCGGCCGTCAAGGCCCCGATGGCGAGCTGAAGACCGATCTGGACGTCAGCCTGTTCTTCCTGCGCGAGGCCGGGGTGGCCGTGATCGACGGCGGTTCGTATGGACTGTCGCCGTACGTGCGCTTCTCGTTCGCGACCTCCACCGAGGTCATCGAACAGGGCATGGACCGCCTGGCCGCCGCCGTCGGCGCGTTGATGGCGGGCTGAACCGTGGCGCAGCATTCAGCTCAACGCCCGGCGCCGCGGCCGCCGCGCCGGGTTTCCTGGAACGATCCGGCCACGCGCGCGCTGGTCTACCAGGCGCTGGCCCTCGCGCTCGTCGGGGCCGCCGTCTGGTTTCTGGTGCACAACACGCTGCACAACCTGTCGCTGCGCAACATCGCGACGGGGTTCGGCTTCCTGAACCGCGAGGCGGGTTTTGCCATCGGCGAAACCGTCATCGCCTATTCGCCTGCCGATACCTACGGGCGCGCCATCTTCGCCGGCATCCTGAACACGCTGCGCGTGGGGCTGCTGGCGCTGGTGGCCGCGACCATCCTGGGCGTGTTCATCGGCATCGGCCGGCTGTCCAAGAACTGGCTGGTCAACAAGATCACCTCGGTCTACGTCGAGGTGATGCGCAACGTGCCGCTCTTGCTGCAGCTGTTCTTCTGGTATGCGCTCATCACCGAGAACATGCCCGGGCCGCGCCAGGCGCACCATCCGCTGCCGGGCGTCTTCATCTCCAACCGCGGCCTGAAGGTGCCGGGGCTGGAAGGCGCGTCGCTGGACTGGGTACTGAGCGGACTGGCCCTGGCCATCGTGGCGATCATCGCCGTGAGCCACTGGGCCACGAAGCGCCAGGAAGCGACGGGGCAGCCTTTCCGGCTGGGCCGCGTGGCCATCGGTCTCTTGATCGGGTTTCCCGTCATCGGGTGGCTGGCCAGCGGCGCATCGCTGACGCTGGACATGCCGGCGCTCAAGGGCTTCAACTTTGTCGGCGGCCTGACGCTGACGCCGGAGTTCGTCGCCCTCTTCCTGGGCCTGACCGTCTACACCTCGGCCTTCATCGCCGAAGTCGTGCGTTCCGGCATCCAGGCCGTCAACAACGGCCAGTGGGAAGCCGCCGGTTCGTTGGGCCTGCCGCGCCGGCTGGTGCTGCGCCTGGTGATCCTGCCGCAGGCGCTGCGCGTCATCATCCCCCCGATGACCAGCCAGTACCTGAACCTGCTGAAAAACAGCTCGCTGGCGGTGGCCATCGGCTATCCGGACATCGTGTCGGTCGTGAACACCACGCTGAACCAGACCGGTCAGGCCATCGAAGGCATCCTCATCATCATGGCCGCCTACCTCACGGTCAGCCTGTCGATCTCGATATTCATGAATTGGTACAACAAGCGCATCGCGCTGGTGGAGCGTTGAGATGAGCAGCACTACGCAAACCCTGGGCGCCGACCTCGCCCCGCCCGGCGCGCAAAGCGGCGCCTGGGCCTGGATGCGGTCGCGCCTGTTCTCCTCGCCGCTCAACATCCTGATCACCGTGCTGCTGGCATGGTGCCTCTTGATGGCGCTGCCGGCGCTGGTGGAATGGGCCTTCATCAAGGCGAGCTTTGACGCCACCAATGCGCAGGAATGCCGCGCCGCGGGCGGCGCGTGCTGGGCGTTCATCATCGAAAAGCACCGGCTCATCCTGTTCGGCACCTATCCGTTCGACGAGCAATGGCGCCCGCTGATCGCGACCGGCATCCTGATTGCGGTGATCGTGGCAAGCGGCATGCGCCGTTTCTGGAACGGCAAGCTGGCGCTCATCTGGACGCTGGGCCTGGCGGCGGTGGCCGTGCTGATGTGGGGTGGCGTGTTTGGCCTGACCTACGTCGAAAACGCGCGCTGGGGCGGCCTGCCGCTGACCCTGATCCTGGCCACCTTCGGCATCGCCTTCGCGTTTCCGATCGGCGTGCTGCTGGCGTTGGGCCGCCGGTCCAAGATGCCGGCGATCAAGGCGCTGTGCGTCGTGTACATCGAGCTGATCCGCGGCGTGCCGCTCATCAGCCTGCTGTTCATGTCGTCGGTCATGCTGCCCCTCTTCCTGCCGGAAGGCTTCACCATCGACAAGCTTCTGCGCGCACAAATCGCGATCATCATGTTTGCCGCGGCCTACATCGCGGAAACGGTGCGCGGCGGCCTGCAGGCCATTCCGAAGGGCCAGTACGAAGGCGCGGATTCGCTGGGCCTGAACTATTGGCAACAGATGCGCAAGATCATCCTGCCGCAGGCGCTCAAGATCGTGATCCCGCCGCTGGTGGGCATCTTCATCAGCCTGTTCAAGGACACGTCCCTGGTCGTCATCATTGGCATTTTCGACCTGACGCTGGCGGCCAAGGCAGCCCTGTCCGACGCGGCGTGGCGAGGTTTCGGGGTGGAGGCCTATCTCTTCATCTCGCTCATCTACTTCGTCTTCTGCTATTCCATGTCCAAATACAGCCGCGCGCTCGAGCAGCGCCTGGCCACCGGGCACGCCCGGTAAACCCGAAGGAGAACAGGCATGTCCGATGCCATCATTCGTCTGCAGGACGTGAACAAGTGGTACGGCCAGTTCCACGTGCTGCGCAACATCAACCTGAACGTCGCCCAGGGCGAGCGCATCGTGGTGTGCGGCCCGTCGGGCTCGGGCAAGTCCACGATGATCCGCTGCATCAACCGGCTGGAAGAACACCAGAAGGGGCAGATCATCGTCGACGGCACGGAGCTGACCAGCGATCTGAAGCACATCGAGACCATCCGCCGCGAGGTCGGCATGGTGTTCCAGCACTTCAACCTGTTCCCGCACCTGACCGTGCTGGAAAACCTGACGCTGGGACCCATGTGGGTGCTCAAGCAGTCGCGCGCCCAGGCCGAGGCCACCGCCATGAAGTATCTGGAGCGCGTGCGCATCCCGGATCAGGCCGCCAAGTTCCCTGGCCAGCTCTCGGGCGGCCAGCAGCAGCGCGTGGCGATCGCGCGGTCGCTGTGCATGAACCCGAAGGTCATGCTCTTTGACGAGCCGACCTCGGCGCTGGACCCGGAAATGGTCAAGGAAGTGCTGGACGTCATGGTGACGCTGGCACAGGAAAGCGGCATGACGATGATCTGCGTGACGCACGAAATGGGCTTTGCGCGCAAGGTTGCCAACCGCGTGATCTTCATGGACCGCGGCGAGATCATCGAAGAGAACAACCCGGACGACTTCTTCGATCATCCGCAGAACGAGCGGACCAAGCTGTTCCTGAGTCAGATCCTGCACTGAGGCGGCGAATAGTCGTCCCGTCAGATCCTCAAGCCGCCTTCACCAGGCGGCTTTTTCGTGGACGTGCGCCGGCGTGGTCAGAAGCGGTGGCGCATGCCCACCGCGTACTGGGACTGATGCCAGGACGGATCGTCCCAGGCGCCGCGCATGTAGCCGTAGATGGCGTACACGTTGGTGCGCTTGGACAGGTCGTAGACGTAGCCGGCCGAATAGATCTGCTGGGTATGCGTGGCGCCATCGCGCTTTAGCGCCCCGCCGCCCGGCAGGCTGCCCTGCCACGACGCCATCACGGTGCTCGCGCCATTGCGCCAGGCAGCGCCCGCCATCACGCCGTGCACCGTGCTGCCCGGGAAGTACACCCGCTGACCGGGTGACTGTACCGCCGGGATGGTTGAGCCGTTGCGCATCACCGACCAGCCGGCATAAAGCGTGAACGCATCCACCGTTGCGCGGCCGGCCAGCGTGTAAGCGTAGGGCCGCCGGTCGGCCCCGGCCTTGGCCATGGCATCCGATTGCACCGTTCCGTCCGCCCAGCTTGCGCCTTCGTAAGTGGCGGCGATCGAATAGCCCGGCTGGTCGAACACCACCGCCGCGCTGTATAGCTTGTTGGTGGATGCGGTCCGGAAACCGCCCCCGCCGTCGTAATCCAGGCTGGCATCGACGCCCGCGCGCAACCCGCCGACAGAGGGGCTCCAGTAGGCCACCGTGTTGTCCGCGCGATTGGCGTTGTAGGGCAGCAGCGCGGTCTGCGCGCCGGTGATCAGGTAAGAGGCAAGGAACGCATCGTAGTCCGCAAGCGTGGCCGACGACACCGACGTCTGCCGGCCCAGCCGCAGATCGCCAAAACCGCCCGACACGCCCATCCACGCCGCGCGTCCGAACAGGCGTCTGCCCTGCGCCGAGTTGCCGTTGTTGGCGAGAAAGCCGCTTTCAAGCTGGAAGTTGGCGCGCAAGCCATTGCCCAGGTCTTCGCTGCCGCGCAGGCCCCAGCGCGATCCGGATTGCACGCCGGACTGCATGTTGATGGCCGTGCCGCGTTCCTGCGTGGAAAAGCCCGCGATGCTCAGGTCCACAACGCCGTACAGCGTCACGGCGTTCTGCTGGGCGTGCGCGGACCACGACGCCATCAATGCCGCCACACCCGCGGCCCACATGCGTACTGCCATCGCCGGCCTCACAGGTACTTGAGCCAGGCGATATCGCGGCGCGCCGCCTTCAGGCGTCCGAACCAGCGCACGGGCCAGAACAGCGCTACCGCCAGCAGGATCGAGATCAGCCACACCGCGCCCACGCCGTCCACGCCAAAGTACTTGCCCTGGTTCAGGCCCCAGATGGCTTCGCCGCCCAGATACAGCGCCTTGAGCACATACAGGTGCAGCAGATAGAAGAACATGGGCGCGGCGCCGAAGACGCAAAGCGCGCGGACCCACGCCGCCGACTGCGCGCGCTCGATCAGCACCAGCAGGCACAGTCCCAGGCCCAGCGTCAGCAGCAGGAACATCAGCGACGGCGGGTACTTGGTGATGTTCAG
>JAEYVD010000241.1 GCA_023432075.1 Pseudomonadota bacterium
GCGTGACGCTGCAAGGGGAAGGGGTTTTGGTGGCGCTGCGGCCGCGCGAACCCGCGCCGTTCGGGGGGCGATGACGGGCTGCAGTCCACGCTGATCGGCGGGCCGGTGCGCGTGCTGAACCTTTTTGTCCGGCGTGGCGAGGCGGTGGCGTCGGTGACTTGCGCGGGCGTGGCGGCGGGCCAATGCGACGTGGGCGGCTTGCCCGGCGCGATGGCGGGGCGCGCGGTCACGCAGTTGATCGTGGCCGCCGACGCCGGTGGCGCGGGCGGTCAGGGTAGTTTTCCGGGGGAGCTGGCGTCAGGCGAATACCTGCTGTGGCGGGGCGTCCCCGCACCAGACCCCCACCCGCTGCCGGCCACCCCGGCCGCCGGATTCGCCGTGATCCTCACCATCGCCGTCTCCGCTGCCAGCCCCGGCTGAACAAGCTGCATCCGTTTCCGCCGCGACGCGGTAACGGCCGTTGATTCCTTTCACTCAGGAGTGTTTCCATGAAGGTACTTGCCGCGGTCAAGCGCGTGGTTGACTACAACGTCAACGTACGCGTCAAGGCCGACCAGAGCGGCGTGGACATCGGCAACGTCAAGATGTCGATGAACCCGTTCGATGAAATCGCGGTCGAGGCCGCCGTGCGCCTGAAAGAGCAGGGCGCTGCCGCCGAGGTCGTGGCCGTGTCCTGCGGCACGGCCCAGTCGCAAGAGACGCTGCGCACCGCGATGGCCATCGGCGCCGACCGGGGCGTGCTGGTGCAGACGGATGCCGCGCTGCAGCCGCTGGAAGTGGCCAAGCTGCTGCGCGCCGTCGTAGAGCAGGAAGCGCCCGCGCTGGTGATCCTGGGCAAGCAGGCGATCGATGACGACGCCTGCCAGACCGGCCAGATGCTGGCGGCCCTGCTGGGCTGGCCGCAGGCCACCAACGCCAGCGCCATCGCCATCGGAGACGGCACGGCGCGCATCACGCGCGAGGTCGACGGCGGCCTGGAAGTGGTGGAACTGACCCTGCCCGCGATCGTCACGGCGGACCTGCGCCTGAACGAGCCGCGCTATGTCACGCTGCCCAACATCATGAAGGCCAAGAAGAAGCCGCTGGATGTCCAGACGCCCGACGCGCTGGGCGTGGATCCCGTATCCCGCCTGCAGACGCTGCGCGTCGAGGAACCCGCGGCGCGCGCGCCCGGCATCAAGGTGGCGGACGTGGCCGCGCTGGTCGACAAACTGAAGAACGAAGCCAAGGTGATCTGATGACGGTCCTTGTTATTGCCGAACACGACAATCGGGCGCTTAGCGGCGCCACGCTCAACAGCATCGCCGCGGCCACCCGGCTGGGCATGCCGGTCCACGTGCTGGTGGCGGGCGGGGACGTGCAGCCGGTGGCTGATGCCGCCGCGCGCGTCGCCGGGGTGGACAACGTGCTGCTGGCGCAGGCGCCGCAGCTTGCCGATGGCTTGCCCGAAGCCCTGGCCGCGCAGGCGGTCGCGCTTGCCCCTGGCTACTCGCACCTGTTCCTGTCCGCGACGGCGCAGGGCAAGGGCGTGGCGCCGCGGATCGCCGCCTTGCTGGACGTGGCGCAGATATCGGATGTCATTGAAGTGCTGGCGCCCGACACCTTCAAGCGTCCCATCTACGCCGGCAACGCCATCGCAACGGTCAAGAGCGGTTACCCGGTGATCGTCGCCACCATCCGGCCCACGGCCTTCGACCCCGCGCCCGCCGAGGGCGGCAGCGCCACGGTGGAAACGGTCGAAGCCGTCGCTGGAAGCGGGTTGGCGCGATTTGTCAGCCGCGAGATCGCGGTGTCCGAACGCCCCGACCTGGGCGGCGCGCGCGCCGTGGTGTCGGGCGGACGCGGCCTGGGCAGTGCCGAGAACTTCAAGTTGCTGGATCCGCTGGCCGAAAAGCTGGGTGCCGCGCTGGGCGCGTCGCGCGCCGCGGTGGACGCGGGCTACGCGCCAAACGACTGGCAGGTCGGCCAGACCGGCAAGATCGTCGCGCCGGAACTGTACGTTGCCGTGGGGATCTCGGGCGCCATCCAGCATCTGGCGGGCATGAAGGATTCCAAGGTCATCGTCGCCATCAACAAGGATGGCGATGCGCCGATTTTCGGCGTGGCCGACTACGGGCTGGTCGGCGACCTGTTCGAGGCCGTGCCGGCGCTGACGGCGTCGCTGCCGTAATCGCGGGAGTCAACGCCGCAGGCTGCGCCACAGCGTGGCCGGCGGCAGCCCCAGGGCCGGCGCCAGTTCCTTCTGGACCAGGCGTTCCATCGCCATCAGGATCACGTCGCGCGCTTCAAAGGGCAGCTTGCCCACTTCCTGCTGGCGTGCCGCCAGGAACAGCGTGCGCGACAGGCTCGGGTCGTCGGCCCGCGTCGCGCCCAGGTAGGGCGCCAACGGCAGCACGCGCAACTGGTCCAGGAAGTGGCGCGACTGCCAGATGCACAGCGGCGTGCTGATGCCAAAACCCAGGCCCGCCGTGACCAGGCTGAGCAGCGGGTCGGTGTTGTCGAATTCGTAGGTGCGTTCAATCGCCACGCCGTGCGACTCGACCAGCCGGTCGATCTCGGCGCCGATGAACGAACGCGCGCTGTAGCGGATGAACTGCGCGCGCTTGCCCAATTCCTTGAGCGTATCGATCCGGTCCATGTTCATCGAGCGCGGAACGATCAGCACGTAGGGTTCGCTGAACAAGCTGTACTTGCGGATGTTGGGTTTGCCCGCGGACGCGCTGGTGGTGACGACGAGGTCCAGCTGCCGGTCCTCCAGCTGCTTGTCCAGCACGGGCGTGATGCCCGACCACAGCCGGATCTGGCGCGACGCGCCGGACGGGCCATGGATCAGCGTGGGCCCCAGCGTGCCCGCAAAGGAATCCACGCAACCGAAACGCACGATGTTGCGCTTGGCCCGGCTAAGGTTGCGCACGCTCTCGGTCATGTCGCCGGCCTGCGCCAGCAGCCGCGCGGCGTGTTCGAACAGCAGCTCGCCGGCCGGCGTGGGCCGCGCCGGGCGGGTGCTGCGGTCCAGCAGCTCGGTCGACATGGCGGCCTCAAGCTGCTTGATCCGCTGCGATACCGCCGCCTGCGAGAACCCCAGCAACCGCGCCGCGCCAGACACCGACGCGGCCTCCACCACCGCCACCCAGGTCAGCAGCAGGCTCCATTCCGGATAGTTTTCCGTGGTGCTGAACGAAAAGCGGTTCATGGCGTTGGCGTCCGGCGGCAAGGGGCGGGGGATTAGCGCTGGCGCGCGGTGGTCTGGCGCAGCGCGGCGGTCACCATGCCCTGGACTACCGGAATGACCTTGTCGGCCAGGTCGGGGCGATAGCCGTACGGGTAGGTTTCGTCCATGTAGGTGGACTGGCACATCTCGAGCTGGATGGCGTGGACGTTGTCCGCCGGGGCACCGTAGTGGCGGGTGATGTAGCCGCCCTTGAAGCGGCCGTTGATGGCCCAGGTGTAGTCGGTGCATGTGTCCAGCTGGCCTTGCACGGCGGCCAGGATATCGGGCGCGCACGACGCGCCATCAGACGTGCCGATGTTCAGGTCCGGCAGCTTGCCGTCGAACAGGCGCGGCAGGACGCTGGCGATCGAGTGGGCTTCCCACAGCAGCACCGTGCCGTGCTCGGCCTTGATGCGGTCCAGTTCTTCGCGCAGCTTGGCGTGATACGGCTTCCAGTACGCCTCCAGACGCTGGGCGCGTTCGGCGTCGGTCAGCACGGCCTCGTTCCGGTACAGCGCATCGCCGCGAAACGCCTGGGTGGGGCACAGGCCGGTCTTGGTCTGTCCGGGGTACAGGCTTTCGTCGTTGGGCGGACGGTTCAGGTCGACCACGTAGCGCGAATAGCGCGCGCCCAGCACGGAGGCGCCCAGCGCCTGGGCGAACCGGTACAGGGTGTCCAGGTGCCAGTCGGTGTCGCCCGACTGCAGGGCGACGGACGTCATGTGCGGCTGTTGCGCGTCGGGAATCAGGCTGCCGAGATGGGGAATGGAGATCAGCAGCGGGGCGGTGCCGCGGCTGAAGTGATAGATGTCGCTCAAGAGAAAACTCCGGGTGGCAAGGGCAATGCGCCGCGGCAGAACCGCGGGCGGCGGGCGCTTGTATGCTAGGCAGCGCGGCCCGCCGCGGGAATTGCATCAGTTTAATGGATGCTGATGTTTAGCCGGGGCGATGCTGAACGCCTTGACCACGGCGCGGACGCGGGGCGACGCACCCGCTTCGTGACCGTGCGGCAGCAAACCGCCGGGCAGCGTGAGGTAGAGTAGATGGCTCGCACACTCTAGCGAGCCTTCATGATCGATGAACTGATTCAACTGGGCAAGCTGGTCAGCCTGGGTCTGGCGCTGATGCTGCCGCTGGCCAATCCGCTGACTTCCATGACGCTGCTGCTGTCGCTCGGAAACCAGATTCCGTTCAAGGAACGGCAGAA
>JAEYVD010000440.1 GCA_023432075.1 Pseudomonadota bacterium
ACTTCCTTGGGCAGCAGGGCCACGGTGTTGCGCTCGGGGATGCCCAGCGAGGCGGCGGGGCCGGTGCTGGCAACCGTGACGCCAACCTTGACCTGTGCGCTCGCCAGAAGCGGCAGAGTCAGGGCTACAGCGGCGGCGGCCGCGGACAAGCCGAAGTGCTTGCGCATGTTTTTGTCTCCTGTGGTTGGCTCTTATGTGCCTCGAACGAGGCGAAGCGAGCCTGTTTAAAGTTATACAGAAAAAAATATTATATGGTTAAAACAGTATCAGATGACGTAGCGCAACTACGGTAATTCCCTGATGTGCTACGGAAATCGTGATTTGGCGAACGCATTTGTTAATGGCGAACTTGTACTTGAAAGGGTCGCAGGCGTCAGTTGGGGGATTCCCTTGGAGCGATTGGGGTTTTTCGCGGCGCTCAGCGGCCCAGCATCGGCCATACCCGTTCGACGCGCGACGCGACCCAGGCGGCCACCACGGCCTTGACCAGATCGCCGGGCAGAAACACCGCGACCGCACCCGCCGCCTTGGCCATGTCCATCTTCGCCACCGCCGCCAGCCACGGCACGCCAAACGCGTACACCACGGCGATGCCGCCGACCACGCAGGCCGCCACATAGCCGGCCAGCCCCATCCACGTGCCCGATGCGCGGGCGCCCAGGCGGCGCGCCAGCCAACCCGTCACGAATGCGCCGGCCACCATGCCGACCAGAAACCCGCCGGTCGGGCCGAAGAACGCGCCCAGGCCGCCCCGCCCGCCCGGCAGCACCGGAAGGCCGACCGCCGCCAGCGCCAGATACAGCAGGCACGCCAGCGCGCCACGCACCGGGCCGAGCATGGCGCCGGCCAGCATGGCGCCAAGCGTCTGCAAGGTGATGGGCACGGGAATGCCGGGCATGGGAATGGGCGGCATCAGGCTCAGCACGACGATCAGCGCGGCAAACAGCGCGACCAGCACCGTATTGTTCGATTTCATGGGGTTCCCCTCGGGTATGAGTGTTGGGCGCGCGCGGTCAGAAGCTGCGCGCGTCGATCGCTTCGGAGACTTCCTGGGCCCGTTTCAAGGTCAACACGATCAGCGGCACGATCAGCGCGATCGGGTTTGCGCCCAGACCGCGCGCGGCCTGCGCCTCGCGGATCTCCTGGAAATTGCGCCAGATCTCCGGCACGAAGCGCAGCGCCAGCGCAAGGGCCAGCGCCACTTTTTCGGCATCGACCAGCCCCGTGCGCTCCAGCGGCCGCAAGGCCCGCTCGCAGACGGCAATCAGGTCGGACGTGCGGGTGGCCAGCGTCACGGCAAGGGCCAGGCCGACCATCGCCGCCACACGCAACACAACGGCCAAGGCCTCGATCGGCCCCTGAAACCAGCCGGTGAACAGCGCCACCGCCAGCAGCACCCAGAGCAGCCCGCGCACTTGGCGCCACACGGCGGCCGCCGCGACGCCGGTGGACCAGACCATCGCCACCGAGACGCCGAAGGCAAACGCCAGCCAGAGCGGATCGCGCAGCAGGAACAAGCCCGCGCCCGCCGCCATCAGGGCCAGCAGCTTCACCCACGCCGGCAGCCGGTGCAGCGGCGTGTCGCCGGTGACGTACAGCGGCTCCATCATGCGCAGTGCTCCCGGTACCAGCGCAGCGCGGCGGCAGGCGTGTCGTCGGCAGCGATCGCGCCGTCACGCACGACCAGCACGCGGTCGAAATCCTCAAGCAGATCCAGGTCATGGGTCACGACGATGGCGTCGTGGGGCAGCCCGCCGATGGCGGCGCGCACCCGGTTGCGGTTGCGCAGGTCGAGCTGCGTGGTGGGTTCGTCAAAGACGATGAGCGCGGGCTCCATGACCAACACCGCAGCCAGCGCCACCAGTTGGCGCTCGCCGCCGGACAGCGTGTGGCTGCTGCGGTCGGCCAGATGGCCCACGCCCAGCCGGGTCAACTGGCTGTCGATGCGCGCCTCGCGCTCGTGGCGGTCGGGCGCCAGGCGCTTCAGGCCGAACGCCAGGTCTTCGCGCACGATGGGAAAGACGATCTGGTTTTCCGGGTTCTGGAAGACGAAGCCGACGCGGGCGCGCACGGCCTTCAGATCCCGCCGCGTATCCAGACCGTCCACGCGCACGCTGCCCGACGTGGGCGCCACCAGGCCGTTGACCAGACGCGCCAGCGTGCTCTTGCCGGCGCCATTGGGGCCGACGATGCCGATGCGGCGTTCGGCCAGGGTGACGCTCACCCCGCGCAACACTTCCGCCTGGGGCGTCGACACTACCGCCTGGTCAAACTCGATTAACATGGGGCGGGATTATGCCCGAACCATTTCGGGCATCGCGACTCCAAGAGCTCATATGGAAAAAGTACGCAAAACCGACGCCGAATGGCGCGCCCAGCTTTCCCCCGAAGAATACGTGGTCACCCGCCAAAAGGGTACCGAACGCGCATTCACCGGGCGCTACTGGGATACTTTCACCCCTGGCATCTACCGCTGCGTCGGCTGTGGCACCGCGCTGTTCGCATCCGACACCAAATTCGACGCCGGCTGCGGCTGGCCCAGCTACTTCCAGGCGCTGGACCCCGAACTGGTCCGCGAAGAGCGCGACATCAGCCACGGCATGGTTCGCACCGAAGTGCTGTGCAACGTCTGCGACGCCCACCTGGGCCACGTCTTTCCCGACGGCCCCGAACCCACCGGCCTGCGCTACTGCATCAATTCCCTGTCGATGACGTTTGAGCCCCTAGAAGACTGATGAAGAAGTTCCTGTTCGACCTCTTTCCGCTGCTCCTGTTCTTCATCGCCTACAGGTATACGGACATCTTCACCGCCACGGGCGTCGCCATGGCGGCCGCGGTGGCGCAGATCGTCTGGCTCAAGGCCACCGGCCGCCCCACCGAAGCCATGCACTGGATCAACCTGACGGTCATCCTGGTGTTCGGCGGCGCCACCATCTGGCTGCACAGCGACGTCTTCATCAAATGGAAGCCCACGGTGCTGTACTGGATGTTCGGCGGCGCGCTGGTCTTTGCCCGCCTGTTGTTCAAGCGCAACCTGATCCGCCGCCTGATGGAAAAGCAGATCCAGCTGCCGGATGCCGCGTGGGACAAGCTCAACATGATCTGGGCCGCCTTCTTCCTGATTGCGGGCGCCCTCAATCTGTATGTTGCGTTCTCGGGCCACTTCACCGAATCCCAATGGGTCAGTTTCAAGGCTTTCGGCCTCATGGGACTGATGATCGTCTTCGTGATTGGCCAGTCCCTGTGGCTGGGCAAGCACATCCAGACCGAGGAAAACACGCCGGCCAACCCGGGCGCCACGCCGCCCGGCAAGCCCTGAGCTTCCCATGCCAGAAATTACCGACCGTATCGCCCTGATCCGGGAGCGCCTTGCCGCCCTGGAACCCGTCAGCCTGGACATCCAGGACGACTCCCATTTGCATGCCGGCCACGAAGGCAGTAAAAACGGCGCCGGCCATTATCGCGTCATCATCGTAGCGCCTTGCTTTACGGGGCTCTCCGCCGTTGCGCGGCACCG
The DNA here is from genome assembly GCA_023432075.1 of Pseudomonadota bacterium. Classification (GTDB taxonomy): domain Bacteria; phylum Pseudomonadota; class Gammaproteobacteria; order Burkholderiales; family Burkholderiaceae_B; genus Achromobacter. The sequence continues at coordinate 3,518 of JAEYVD010000440.1, forward strand.
GCTGGTGTATCATCATTTGCAAGATTTGATCCCCTATCCGATTCATGCGCTTGCGCTTGACGCCCAGGCTCCCAAATAGAAAGTAAAAGGATATTCATGAAACGCATCGTCATGCTGGCTGCGGCCTGCGTCATCGCCGTGCCGGCTTTTGCGCAAAACGTGGCAACCGTCAACGGCAAGGCCATCCCGCAAAAGAGCCTGGATCAATTCGTCAAGCTCCTGGTCGGCCAAGGCGCCACCGATTCGCCCCAACTGCGCGAACAGGTCAAGCAGGAAATGATCAACCGCCAGATCTTCGTGCAAGCCGCCGAATCCAGCGGCATCGCCAAGCAGGCCGACGTCCAGACCGAAATCGAACTGGCCCGCCAAGGCATCCTGGTCCGCGCGCTGATGGCCGACTACCTGGCCAAGCACCCGGTCACGGACGCCCAGGTCACCGCCGAATACGAAAAGATCAAGAAGGAACAGGCCGGTAAGATGGAATACAAGGTCCGCCACATCCTCGTCGAAGACGAGAAGAAGGCGAACGACCTGCTGGCCCAGCTGAAGAGCAACAAGGGCAAATTCGACGATCTGGCCAAGAAGAACTCGAAGGACCCGGGCAGCGCCGAAAAGGGTGGCGATCTGGGTTGGGCGCCCCCGACCAACTACGTGCAGCCGTTCGCGCAAGCCGTGACGCAGCTCAAGAAGGGCCAACTGGTCGACAAGCCGGTCCAGACCCAGTTCGGCTGGCACATCATCATGGTTGACGACACCCGTCCGGTGGAATTCCCCCCGATGGATCAGGTCCGCCCGCAACTGGAAGAAATGCTGCGCCAGCAAACCCTGGCCGACTACCAGAAGCAACTGCGCGACAAGGCCAAGATCCAGTAAGGTCTGCGCTGCTCACAAAACTGCCCGCCGATCGCGGGCAGTTTTTTTTTGCGCTCGGCTCAGGTGTCAGACACCCCATGAGACACCGCCCCAAGCTAAAGACCATCTCTGCGGGGTGTCTGACACCGCCCCCCCAGCAAGCAACAAAAAGGGCCACACGCCGGTGGCGTGCAGCCCTTCTTCGCTCGATCTGGGCAGCGTCCTGGCTAGGAAACGCCCAGGAGCGCCTTCAGTCCATCTTCGTCCAGCACCGGCACGCCCAGTTCCTGGGCCTTGGTCAGCTTGCTGCCGGCGTCCTCGCCCGCCACCAGATAGGCAGTCTTCTTGGACACCGAGCCGCTGACCTTGCCGCCCGCGGCCTGGATGTACATCGAGGCCTCTTCGCGCGTCCAGTTCGGCAGCGTGCCGGTCAGCACGAAGGTCTTGCCGGCCAGCGTGGTGTCTTGCGGCGCGGCCTCGGCCACCGGGTTCACGCCCTGCGACTTCAATTGCTCGATGACGTCGCGGTTGTGCTGCTCGGCAAAGAAATGCCGGATCGACGCGGCCACCACGGGCCCCACGTCCGGCACCGACGACAAGGCGTCTTCGTCCGCGTCCATGATGGCGTCGATGCTGCCAAAATGCCGCGCGACGTCCCGCGCCGTGGTTTCGCCCACGTGACGGATGCCCAGCGCGAAGAGCAGCCGGGACAGATTGGGCGAGCGCGCCTTCTCGATGGCGGCCACCAGATTGTCCGCGGACTTCTGGCCCATGCGGTCCAGGCCCACGAGTTCCAGCGGACGCAGGCTGTACAGATCTGCCAGCGTCTTGACGCGGCCGCTGTCCACCAACTGGTCCACGAGCTTTTCGCCCAGGCCTTCGATATCCAACGCCTTGCGGCTGGCCGCGTGCCACAGCGTCTGCTTGCGCTGGGCGCCGCAGATAAGGCCCCCTGTGCAGCGCGCGATGGTCTCGCCTTCCAGGCGCTCGATGGCCGAATCGCAAACCGGGCATTGCGTCGGCATAACGAATTCCCGCGCGTCGCCAGGCCGTTTTTCCAGCACCGGGCCCAGCACTTCGGGAATCACGTCGCCCGCGCGCCGCACGATGACGGTGTCGCCGATGCGCACGTCCTTGCGGCGGATCTCGTCTTCGTTGTGCAGCGTGGCGTTGGTGACGGTGACGCCGCCCACGAACACGGGCTTGAGCCGGGCAACCGGGGTGATGGCGCCGGTGCGGCCCACCTGCACTTCGATGTCCACCAGCGTCGTGGTGGCCTCTTCGGCCGCAAACTTGTGCGCCAGCGCAAAGCGAGGCGCGCGCGCCACGAAACCCAGCACCTTCTGCGCGGGCAGCGAGTCGACCTTGTAGACCACGCCGTCGATGTCATACGGCAGGGTTGCGCGCAAGGCGCCCACCTTGGCGTAGAAGTCCATCAGGCCTTGCGCGCCGCTTGCGCGGTGGTTGTGCACCACATTGACCGGCAGCCCCAGCGAGGACAGCCATTCCAGCATGGCGCCATGCGATTTCTCGGGCAGCTGCGACGCCTGCGCCGCGCCTGCGGAGGCTTCGTCGAACAGGCCGCTCTGCGAGCCGGGCAAGCCCTGGACCTCGCCCCAGCCGTAGGCAAAGAAACGCAGCGGCCGCTTGGCCGTGATGCGCGGATCTAGCTGCCGCAGGCTGCCTGCCGCCGCATTGCGCGGATTGACGAAGACCTTTTCGTCGCGCTTTGCCTGCGCGGCGTTCAGCTTTTCGAAGTCGGCGCGGTTCATCAGCACCTCGCCGCGCACCTCCAGCACCTTCGGGGCCGCGCCCTTCAACTGCAGGGGAATCGCCTTGATCGTGCGGATGTTGGACG
>JAEYVD010000530.1 GCA_023432075.1 Pseudomonadota bacterium
CCACAGAGGATCGGCAATGCCGTCTTTATAGCGCACTCGGCCCCTGCACCGCGCAGGGGCCCCTTCACGCGGCGCGCAACCGTGCCGTGGCCTCGACGCGGGTTTCGGTCAGGTCTTCGGTGACGCCTGCCAGGTTGGCCGATTGGGCGAGCGACACCTCGACCACCTGCCCCATGATTTCTGTGACGCGGCGCGATGAGGCAACGATGCCCTCCATCGTGCCTCCCGCGGACTGGACTTGGACCGCGCCGCCTTCGACCTGCGCCACCGACGTCGTGATGAGCGACTTGATTTCCTTGGCGGCGGCGGCGCTGCTCTGCGCCAGGTTGCGGACCTCGGAGGCCACGACCGCAAACCCCTTGCCGTGCTCGCCCGCGCGCGCCGCTTCGACCGCGGCATTCAGCGCCAAAATGTTAGTCTGGAAAGCGATACCATCCATGACCCCGATGATTTCGGAAATGCGGCGTGAACTGCCGGTGATGGCTTCCATCGTGGCCACCACGTCGCGCATCGTATCGCCACCGGTTTCCGCGATGCGGCTCGCGTCCTGCGCAAGGGTATTGGCCTGCCGCGCTCTTTCCGCGTTTTCCGTCAGGCCTTGCACGGCGACCTGCAGCGTCTGCGCCGCCGTAAAACGCTTGGTGATGTCGGTGGCAAACTTCACGACCTTGAACGGCCGGCCCTGGGCGTCGAAGATCGGGTTGTAGCTGGCTTCGATCCACACCTGGCGCCCGCCCTTGCCCAGCCGCATGTACTGACCCGTGTCATGTTCGCCATTGCGCAGGCGGCGCCAGAAATCCTTGTAGGCCGTGCTTCGTGCCTCGTCGGGAGGGACGAACATGCTGTGGTGCCTGCCCAGTACCTCGTCCGCGCGATATCCCACCGCATTGAGGAACAAGTCGTTGGCGCGCACGATGGTGCCGTCCAACTCGAACTCGATGATCGCCTGAACCTTGGAGATCGCCGCGAGCTGGCCTTCGGAATCCGCCTGCCGGTGCTGCTGCTCGGTGATGTCCGTGGCGTACTTGATGACTTTCAGCGGCTGCCCGCGCTTGTCAAAGATGGGGTTGTAGGACGCCTGCAGCCAGACGTCCGATCCGTCTTTGCGTATTCGCCGGTAGCGGCCGGAATCATGTGCGCCGTGCCCCAGCCTTTCCCAGAAAGCCGCATATTGCGCCGACCCGCGCTCTTGCGGCGCGATGAACATGCGATGGTGCTGCCCCTGGATCTCGTCGAGCGCGTAGCCCATGGTGTCCAGGAAATTCTGGTTGGCCATCAATATGTGGCCATTCAGATCAAACTCGATGACCGCCTGCGATTTATGGATCGCGTCGATTTGTCCGAGCAGATCATTTTTGTTGGTACGGTATCCACGGATGAAGCGGCCAAGGGTATGCCAAAGCATGGTGACCTCCAGGGTTGAGTTTGCCGGCGTGCCTGGTACACGTGTATCTAATAGATACTATTAATCCCAGAAATTATCACGACTGATCGCGATTTTTGGGATTGGGGCAAAAAAAAACAAAGCGTCGTTATGAAGCACACCTGGGTAATCCCGGATTCAAGCCGCATCCAGCTCGCGATATTTACGGAAAATGCCCTCGCCAAACGGCAGACGCCGGCCGCTAGCAAAATACGCCTGCAACTCCGGCAGCGCAGTCACCCGCTCGTGCAGGGCAAACACATTGGGATATTGCGCGGCGACCGTGGACATGCGCTTGGGAAAGGCGTACAGCAGCCCGTCGATCAGGTGATACAAGGACAGATCGACGTAGGTCCATTTGGCGCCGCCGGCCAGCCACGCATCCGGCCCATCCAACAGGCGCTCGAAATATCCCAAATACTTCGGAATGCGCTCTTCGCGAAAGACACGGGCACGACGAGCGGCCTCTTCCTTCTGGTCTTCGTAATAATCGCTGGCGGAAATGGGATGATGGGTGTCGTGTGCTTCGGCCACCATGTCGGCGATCGTGAGTTGCAGCTGATTAACCCACAATCGTCCTTCGAGCGATTTGGGGGCAAGGCCATGTTTCTCGCCCAGGAAAAGCAGGATGTTGGCCGTCTGCCCCAGCGTCATTGCTCCGGCCACCAGATAAGGCGGTGCAAAAGGCGGATGCTTGCGGGCAGATCGCATGTCATCGATCAACGTGCCCTCGTCGGCGCCCGGATCGCGCACCCGCTCCCGATAAGGAATGCCGCCCGCTTCCAGCGCCAGGCGCACGAATTCTCCCCGCCCGGGGATGCCATCCCAATACCAAAGGTCGTAAGTCATACGGTCTCCTTTTCGTTGGCGCAGCCGAACCTGCAGTCTGCAGCCGCAACCGGCTGATAGCAAGACGCGTGCCGCAGGCGCGGAAAAACGCGGCAATAAAAAAACGCGCAGACGGCGGGCCTGCGCGTTTTCCGTGCGGGGAGTCGTGTGCTTTACGCCTGCGCCGCGTCTTCCAGAATCAATTCCGCGCCGCGTTCGGCCACCATCATGACAGCGGCTTGCGTGTTGCCGGAAACCATCTTCGGCATGACCGACGCATCCACCACACGCAGGCCAGTCAACCCATTGACCCGCAGACGCTCGTCGGTGACGGCCGCGGCATCCGTCCCCATGCGGCAGGTGCCGATGGGGTGATAGATGGTCTGACCGTTGCGCCGAGCGAAATCCAGCCATTCGTCGTCCGTGTCCACCTCGGGCCCCGGGCTGATTTCCGCTTGCACGTAACGCTGCATGGCGGGCCGGCCCACGATGCGCCGGGCCACCTGCATGCCGCCCACCAAGCTATCGCGGTCGACCTGCGCGGACAGGAAGTTGGGCCGGATGGCAGGTCCGGCCATGGGGTCGGCAGACTTTATGTGAATGGATCCTACCGACTCGGGACGCAACTGCGCCACGCCTATCGTCATGCCGGGAAGCCGGTCCAGAATGCGTTCGGCCGCGTTGGCGTAACTGGCATGCACGAAGAAGAACTGCACGTCCGGCGCGGACAGGCCAGGCCTGCTCTTGACGAAGCCATGCACCAGCCCCGTGCCGAGCGTCAGGATGCCTTTGCGGCTCGTGTAATAGCGCGCTACCTGCTTCGCCAGCCGCCAGCCGCGCGACATCTCGTTCAAGGTCACCGTGTTCTTGACGCGCCAGTTCATGCGCGTGGCGAAGTGGTCGATATAGTTTTCGCCCACGGACGGCTGCGCGTGCAGGAGGTCGATGCCATGCGACTTCAACAAGGCAGGATTGCCCACGCCGGACAACTCCAGCAATTGCGGAGACTGCACCGCGCCCATGCAGAGCAACGTCTCGCGGCGCGCGCGCACCGTGTGCTCCTGCCCGTTCTTGCGATAAGCCACGCCGACACAGCGCTTGCCCTCGAACACCAGCCGCGTGACATGAGCGCCGCATTCGACACTGAGATTGCGCCGGCCGGCCGCCGGTTTCAGGTAGCCGTCCACGACGCTCCAGCGCCGTCCACGGTGCTGGAGCACCTGGTAATAGCCCACGCCTTCCTGATCGCCGCTGTTGTAATCCGGATTGAACGGCTGGCCGTCTTCGCGCGCGGCCTGCAAAAAGGCATCCGACACGGGAAAGCGTTCGGCGACCTCTTCCAGGTGCATCGGCCCGTCCTTGCCGCGGTTCTCGCCGCCCGGCGCGTAGTTCTCGATCTTGCGGTAGATGCGCTCGGCCACGTCGCGGTCCCAACCTGCCGCGCCGGCCGCCACCCAGCCATCGAAATCCTGGGGCTGGCCGCGCACGTAGATCATGCCGTTGATGAGCGTCGACCCGCCCAGCCCCTTGCCGCGCGGGACGGCGATCACCCGGCCGTGGACGTTGTCCTCGGGCTCGGTCGCAAAGCGCCAGTTGTATTGCGGATCGACCAGCAGCTTGGAAAAGCCCGCAGGAATCGGAATCCACATGCTGCGCGCCTCGTGACCGGCCTCCAGCAGCAGTACGCGATACCTGCCATCCGCACTTAGGCGGTTGGCCAGGATGCAGCCGGCCGTTCCGCCGCCCGCGATGATGAAATCGTAGTCGCCCATCTTTTTCCACCGGGTTCCGGATATGCGTCGCGCGCCTAGCGCGCGGCTGTCACACCCAGCGTTTCCACCATCAATTCGATCTGGCAGGCCAGCATCGGCGCGCCGTAATGGACCTTGCAGCCGCGCGCCTGCGCCGCGACAAGCAGCGCCGTGTCCTTGGGCTGCATGATGACCTCGCAGACCTGTTGATCCGGCGTCAAGCGGCTGGCGTCCAGCGGTAGCGGATCGCCTTCCTTCATGCCCAGCGACGTGCCATTGACAACCAGGTCATGACCGGAGGGATCGGTATTGCCGATCGATATCTGCGCCTCCGGATGCAGCGACAGGATGCGGGCCTTGAGGTCCTCGGCCTTGGCCGGCGTGCGGTTGGCGATGGTCAAGCGCGACACGCCAGCCTGCACCAGCGCAAAGCCGATCGCGTTGGCCGCGCCGCCCGCGCCGGCCAGATAAACGCTCTTGCCTTCCGGCGAGACGCCGCAACTGCGCAGACCGCGGACAAAACCTTCGCCGTCCAGCATATGGGCCACCAGACGCCCATCCGCCTCGCGCCGCAGCACGTTGGCCGCGCCGATCTTGCGCGCGACAGGTGTGGCCTCGTCGGCCAATTCCAGGATGGCCGTCTTGTGCGGTACCGTGACGATCACGCCTCCCAAGTTTTCCAGCCGGCGCAGGCCTTCAACCACGGCAGCAAGGTTGTCCGGCCGCGCGTGAAACGGCACGCAAACCCCGTCATAGCCAATCTTGGCGAAATGCTCGTTCATGCGCTGCGGCGTCTTCACATGGTGAATGGGATCGGCCAGGATGCCGAAAAGACGCGTGTTGCCGCTGATTTCCTTCATGGGTGTCTCCGGGTCAATGCTTGATGAATTCCCGCGCGACGCCGGCAATGCCTTCGGCGTCGAGCTTGTAATGGGCGTACAGGGTGGTGGGCGGCGCAATGAGGCTGTATTCGTCATAGATGCCATGACGGCGCAGCCGGGTACCGGTGCCTGCGTCGGCCAGCACCTCGGCGACCGCCGATCCGAGGCCGCCCAGCACATTGTGCTCTTCGACCGTCATCATCAGCCGGGATTGGCCCGCAGCCGTCAGGATGGCGTCGCGGTCGAGCGGCTTGATCGTGGGCATGTCGATCACGCCTACCGACAGGCCCTCTTCGCGCAACTGCCGGGCGGCGGCCAGCGCGCCGTGCAGCGTAATGCCGCAGGCGATCAGCGTCAGATCGCTACCAACACCGTGGACAATCGCACGGCCGAATTCGAACGGCGTGCCGTCTTCATAGACCTGCGGATCACGTCCGCGTCCGATACGGAAGTAGATGGGTTCGGGCCAGTCCGCTGACGCCTTGATGGCGGACGCGAGTTGCGGCCCGTCGGCAGGCGACACCACAGTCAGGCCCGCGAGCGCGCGCATGGTAGAGATGTCTTCGGTGGCGTGGTGGGAGGTGCCGTAAAAGCCCAGGCTGATCCCGGTGTGATGGCCGATCAGGCGCACCGGCAGCCGCGTGTAGGCCACGTCCATCCGGATCTGCTCGCAACACAACAGGCCAAGGAACGAGGCAAAGGTGGCCACGAACGGCATCATGCCGGTCGTCGCAAGCCCGGCCGCCGCCGACACCATGTTCTGCTCGGAGATGCCGAACTGCACATAGCGATCGGGGTAGGCCTGGGCGAAACGGTTCAAGCCGTTCGAGTACTGCAGGTCGGCCGACCCGGCCACGACCGGATGCCCCGCCTTCGCCAGATCGATCAGCGCGTCAGAAAGATAAGACAG
>JAEYVD010000553.1 GCA_023432075.1 Pseudomonadota bacterium
GGCAGCTGGACATGGCCTTTCTGCACGGCGAATTCGCCGAGCCGAACCTGCAGGTCGTGGCGTTGCAGCGCCTGGAATTTGCGTGGATGGGCAGTCCCGACCTGATCGACACGAGCCACGTCTACACCCCGGCCGACATCGCCCGCCTGCCGCTGCTGCGCCAGAGCCGCGAGTCCGGCCTGAACATGATCTATGACGAATGGCTGCGCCCCCACACGGCGCAAAGCAATATCTTCACCATCAACAGCCTGATTGCGATGGCCGGGTTGACCGCCGCGGGCTTTGGCGTGAGCTGCCTGCCGCGCGACTACTTTGCCGAGATGGTCAGCACGCGGCAGCTCGTCATTGCGCGTACCAGCGTGGCGCCGCCGCAATCGGTGTACAGCGCGATGTTCCGCCGGGATGCGGATGTGGCGTTTTGCGAGAGCGTGGCCGAACTGGCGGAAAGTTGCTGCGAATTTTCGGTGGGTTGGCGTTTACGTTGAACCCCGAGCCCGGCGCGCCTTGCGCCGCATCGTCCACACCAGCAATCCCGTCACGCACAACATCGCCACCACCAGGCCCGTGACCGCAACCAGCACCTGCCCGGGCCAGCCGAGGATGCGGCCCGTGTGCAGCGGGTATTGCCAGATCAGGAAGCGATCGCCCGCCGTGCCGCTGTCGTAGCCCGTCATGCCGCGCAACGCGCCGGTCTGATCGTCGATGAAGATCTGTTCGTAGCGCAAACGCAGCGCGCGCTCGCGCATGCCGTCTTCCTTGAAGGCGACGCGGTACACGCCCTTGTCGGGCAGGTGGCTGGCGTACCAGGGCAGCAAACCCTGGGCGGACCAGGGCAAGTGTTTGCGCGCGCCAGCGATCGCCGCCTCGATGCCATACGCCGGCGGCCGGATATTGCCGGCCTGACGGGGCAGGCTTTGGACGGGATGCGGCGTGATGGGGGAAAACAGCCTGACGGCCGGCCGGAAGACCTCGTTGCCGAGGTTGAAGTACACGCCCGTGACGGCCAGCACGATCGCCGCGGCCAAGGTCCAGAGCCCCCCGGCGCGGTGCAGATCGAAGGTCTGGCGTTGCCGGGACGCGCCGCGCTTGATCTGCCACGCGGGCTTCCATCTCTGCCAGAACGCCCGGGCGGTTTGGGGCAGCGCCGGCAAGGTCAGCCAGGCGCCAACCAGCGACGCGAAGAGCCAGGCGAGCGCCAGGCCGCCCACGACCCACCTGCCCCACGGCTCGGCCAGATGGAATGTGCGGTGCAGCTGGTTCATCCACCCCATGAAATGCGGCCGGTCCATCCGGAAGGCGCCCCACTTGCGCTGTCCCAGCACGGCCCCCGTGGCCGGGTCGACGAACAGACGATCGAAATCCAGCGCGCGCTGCGCGCCTGCGGCGGGTTGCGGGCGGACGGCGACCCGCAGTTCGATGGCGTCGCCGGGGGGGGTGTCGAGCGGCAGCAGCGTGACACGCAGCCGCGGGTCGGCCGCTTCCACCCGCGCGATCAGCGCATCGGGCGGCAGCGCGGCGTCTTGCTGGGGAGCCGTGAAAAGCCCGGGGTTGAGCCAGCGGTCGAGCTCGTGCTGGAACGCCAGCACACTGCCGGTCACGGCGTTGACCAGCAGCAGCACGAGCAGGGTCAGCCCCACGTAACGGTGGATCCCAACCCAAACCTTGCGCGTCATGGCGCCTTACCAGCGGTGCGTGTACGTCATGCTCAGCACCGCGCCCGCGGCAGGCAGGCGGCTGTTGTTGTTTCCGCTGCGCAGCAGCTGGCTGTAGAGCGGCAGATACTGACGGTTGAAGAGGTTCTGCACGCTGAAGGTGAACCAGTTCTGCTCGTCCAGGTCGTAGCGGGCCAGCAGGTCGACGGTGGCGTAGCTCTTCACATCGGCGCGGGCGAACTGCGTGCGCCCGTCAGAGAGGCGATAGTCGCGCGAACCGAACCAGGTCAGCTCGGCGCGCGTGCGCCAGCGTTCGCTGGGCCGGTACTGCGCGTAGGCGGTGACCTTGACGGGCGGGATGCGGTAGCCCGTCATGATGCGCGAATCACGCTCGCCCGGCGCCTTCTCCTTGCCGACCATCCACGTGAAGGTGCCCCCGACTGCCCAGATGTCCTCGTCGAAGTAGTGGTCCACGGTGGCTTCGACGCCGTGGATGCGCTCACGCGTGCGCGTGAGCCTGAGCCCGTTGTTGAAGGACTGCACCGCGCCCAGGTCGGAGTCGGAGCGGAACACGGCCAGCGAGGCGGCGGTGTTGGCAAAGCGCCCGCGCCAGCCAAGCTCGTAGTTGTTGGTTTTGACGGCCTGAAGTTCGGACGAATGCAGGTCAAAGCCGGCCCGCGCGTTGCGCAGTTGCAGGCCCACGTCAGGCAAGTCGAAGCCTTGGCTGAACGAGGCGTACAGTTCGTGATTGTCGGTGGGCTGGAACATCACGCCGGCGTTGTACATGAACGCGTCGTAGCTGATGCGCCCGCCGTCCACGGTGGCCGGGCGGGCCAGACGCGACTGCGATAGCGGCTGAAAATCATCGAACCAGGCGCTCGACCGCTCGTAACGCACGCCCGCTTCGGCGGACCACTGTTCGCTGAAGCGATGTTGAAGCTGCGTGAAGAGGCCAACGCTGCGCGTGGTGGTCCAGGGCAGATAGGTATTCGAGCCGATGCGGCGAAATTGCAGGCCGCCGCTTTGGTCGTAGAGCGCCGGGTCGAACACGTCCAGGGGCATTTCGCTGCGCTCCTGGATGAAGTCAGCCCCCCAGGTGAGCGCCGTATTGCCCGAGGCGGACAACGGGGTGTCGATGGTGAGCCGGCCGCCGAAGACCTTGTTGTTCTGCATGACCTGGTCGACGTTGTTGCCGCGGTTGACGTTGGCGCGCGAGTCCGAGGGCGCGAAACGCGTGCTGCTGTCGCGGGCGTAGGTCATCGCCGAGAGGCTGCTGCCCCACAGGTTTTTGTGGTCATAGCTCAGGCTTACCAGCGTGTTTTCGACTTCGTTCTGTCGCGCGAGGTCCAGGCCCTTGATGGCGCGGGCGTTGGTCGAGCCGAGCGGGGTGCGCGACACCGCGGGGTCGCTGGCGTATTCCGTGTCCTGCCGGGCGCGCAGGTAACTGGCGGCCAGCTGCACGCGCTGATTGGCGTCGATGCGAAAACCTAGCTTGCCGCCGATGCTGTAGGTGTTGGAGTCGAACAGATCGCCCTGGCTGGCATCGGGCGCGATGCGGTCGCCATGCGCATCGTACGAGCCGCCGATGCGGCGGTACGAGAGGTCGAGCTCGTAATCGATGCGGTCCTTGCTGCCCGAGAAAAAGTGCTGCACCTGACCGCCCATTCCGGCCGCGCCCGGATTCGACAGCGACATATCCATGCCGACCTTGGTCTCGGCGATGGGCTCGCCGCCCGGCTGGCGGGTGGTGATGGCGATGATGCCGCCGGTGGCGCCGCTGCCGTAGATGGCATTGCTGCCGCGCACGACCTCGATGCGTTCGATGCGGCCCGGATCGATGTTGACAAGGTTGCGCGAGGAATCCCGATTGGTGTTCATGGGAATGCCGTCCACCAGGATCAGCGCGTTCCGGCCTCGCAGCGTCTGGCCGAAATCGGTCAGGTTCCGGCTTGAGTCCGACATGCCTGGCACGGCCTTTGTCAGCATCGTGGCCAGGTTGGGCGAGCTGTCGCGCAGGTCGTCGAGCGTTTCACCCTCGATCAGGGTGACCGAGCGGGTGGGCGCCATCAAATTGCTGGAGAGGCGGTCGGAGCTTACCGAGACGGCCGGCATCGTCTGGACCTCGGGCGCGGCTGCCCCCGCGCGGTTGGGCGAACGCTGGATCGTGATGGCGCCGCCCGCGAGGCTGACCGCCTGCAGATCGGACCCTTGCAGAACGCGCTGCACGGCTTGAATGGCGGTCATGCGGCCGGAGATAGCCGGGGCCTGACGGCCAGCAAGCAGCGCCGGGTCGGCCGCAATACTGCGTCCGCCAAGCTGGCCGATGCGGGTCAGGGTGCTGGTCAGGGGGCCGGCGGGCAGGTCCAGGTCGATCTGGGCGCCGGCTGCCGCAGCACCGGCTGCCGCAGCATCGGCTGCCGCTGCACTGGCGGGAAAGGTCATCGGGGCTGCGACGCAGGCCAGCCACCCCGCGACGGCGAGGGGCCGCAGCGGCGCTGCAAATCGGTAGGACATGAAAGCTTCTCCAGGTTTCGTTTCACCCTTGTTGTGGAGCGAGAACGAAAAACCCCTCACCGATTCACGTATTTTTTTCGGGCAAGCCGATCGAGATGAGCCATCCCAGCCGGCGCACCCGCAAACCCAGGCTCGCCGACAGGGCCTGGATGGCCTGTTCAGGGTCATCCAGCGCGAATACGCCAAAGACCGGCAGGCGGCGTGCCTCTGGCGCCACACGCAGGATGCCGCCGTAGTACGCCTGCAATGCCTGGACCACCTCTTCCAGCGGTGCATTCTCGACGCTGAGCATGCCGCTTTCCCAACTGGCCAGGGCCAGGGGATCGCCGGGCAGGTTCTGCAGACCGCTTCGGGACAGCCGCACGCCCTGGCGGGATTGCAGCGTGGCTTGGGCGCCGCCCAAGGCAAGCACGCTGACCGGGCCGTCCAGCGCCACGACCCGAACCGAGTCGCCATGATGAACCGCCATGACGCGCCCGTCGGCCGAGCGCAGCGTGCCGTAGGCGGTGCCGATCTCCAGCGCCGACGCCGAATGCGCGTGCACCCGCGCAATCAGGCCGCCAGCACGCAGAGCGAGGCGCCTGCGCGAGCCGGAAAAATCCGTATCGACGGCCGATCGCGCGTCCAGCAGCGCACGGCTGCCGTCGGGCAGGTCGAAGCTGCGGCGTTCCGCCGTGCCCGTGGAGAGGTCAGCCATCAGTTGTCCGATTGGGCGCGCACGGTCCAGGGCAAGCAGGCCGCCACCCACCGTGCCGGCGAGCACAAGGGCGCCCCGCAACAGCCGCCGGCGGCGCGTGTGCAGCAGTGCCTTGCGCGCCGCCAGCAACTGGCCGTGCGACGGGCCATTGATCTCCTGCACGATCGCGATCGGTTGTTGCAACACGCCCGTCACGCGGCGCCAAGCCTGGGCGTGGCGGGGATCGGCATCGTGCCACCGCTGAAAGGCATCGCGGTCGGCGGCCGTCATGCGGCCGGCTTCAAGGCTTACCTGCCAATCGACCGCAGCCTCCATCACCGCGGCGTCGGGGCGTTCTTCGTCCGTCAGGGTTCGCATGCCAGGCACTGCAGCAGCGCGCGCTTCATGTGGCGTTCGACCGTGGCGAGCGACACGCCCAGGGCCCGCGCAATCTCGGGGTAGCTCATGCCATCGAGCCGGCTGTACAGGAACGCCGTCCTGACAGGGACGGGCAACTGGTCCAGCGCACGATCGATGCGTTCGATTGCCTCGAGCAGCAGGGCGCGCTGTTCGGCCGAGAGCGCCACGGCCTCGGGCACCGCCATCAGCGATTGCAGATAGGCGCGCTCCAGATCCTGCCGCCGCCACAGATGGAACAGCACGCGCTTGGCGATGGTGGTGAGAAAGGCGCGCGGTTCGCGCAGATGCGGCGTGTCGCCCGATTCGGCCAACTGCGTGAACGTCTCTGCGGCAACGTCTTCGGCGTCGTCACGATTGCGCAGGCGGGCGCACAACCGGCTCAGAAGCCAGGGCTGATGGTCCCGGTACAAAGACTCAAGGAGCGGCCCCTGCGGGGTAGTCAGGCGAGAAGAAGCGGAGGACGTCATCAGGGCAAGCGGGATCATCCATGCCAGACGCGGCATGATCCGACCAGATCTTAATGTAAATAAGAGCCATTTTTATTACATTCTAGCCTGAAGCGATAGTCGCACGCGTTTTGCGAGCGCCCGCCCGCCCCTTCAACCGCCGAAACCACGCCGTCAATCGACCTTCGCACCCGATTGGCGCACGAGTTCCGCCGCCGCCGGCATCTGTTCCTTCACGAACGCCCAGAACGCATCGGGCGTATTCGGCTTTCCCGGAAACGCGCCCTGCTCGATAAACTGCTTCTGCATCTCGGGCTTGGCGATCGCCTTGTTCAAGGCGGCATTCAACGTTTCCAGCACCGGCTTGGGGGTGCCCGCCGGGGCGACGAGCCCATACCAGTTATCCGTGTAGAGCTTCGTGCCCTCTTCTTCAAAGGTCGGAACATCAGGCATGGCGGGGTGGCGCTCTCTCGCGGCTACGGCCACCGCGCGCAGTTTGCCGCTTCGAACGTAGGGGACGGGTCCCGTCGTGATGGCGAAGTCCATGCGGCCCGCCATCAGGTCGACCAGCATCGGGCCCGAACCTTTGAACGGAATATGCGTGATATCGACGCCGGTGAGCTTGATGAACTGAGCCGCGGCCAGGTGCTGGGATGAACCCGACCCGCCGGATCCATAGTTCAGCTTGCCAGGCTGCGCCTTGGCCGCCGCGATGATGTCGGGTACCGACTTGAACGGCGAGTCATTCGGGACGAGCAGTGTGCCTGGCGACGTGTTGATCTGGCCAATAGGTGCGAAATCCTCGATCGGCCGGTAAGGCAGCTTGGAGAACAGCGCGGAATTGAAGCCGTGGGACGCAGAGGTGGCAAGCATGATCGTGTAACCGTCGGGCTTGGCCTCGGCGACGAGCTTGGACCCGATGTTGCTGCCAGCGCCGGGACGATTGTCGACGATGACGGGTTGCTTCAATGTCGCGGCCATCTCCGCCGCGACAAGCCTAGCAAGCACGTCCGCGGATCCGCCCGCGGCCCAGCCCACGATCAAGGTGATTGGCCGCTCTGGAAACGCGCCTTGCGCGAAGACGGGAATGTGCACGCCCGCCAGACTCGCAACGGCGAGGCAGAGCAGGCGGCGCCGCGTGGGTGCCGAGGTGTTCATGGTGTGTCTCCTGGTGTTTTTTTGGGGGGTATGAATCGTGGCGCTATGGCGATCTTGCATCGACGACGATGGCGTCCGGCGGCAGCGGTTGGCCCTGGAGCGCAGCGACCACGCATTGCGCCGCGCGCATGTTGGCGCGCTCCAGTCCTTCGCGGCTGGAGCCGCCGGTGTGCTGCGTGCAAATCACATTAGGCAGCGTCAGCAACTCGCGCGTGATGGCCTCAAGCGACGCATCACGCTCCGATCCGAGGACATCAAGACCGGCGCCCGCAAGCCTGCCGCCCTTCAGCGCCGCCAACAAGGCGCCATCGTCGACGAGCTCGCCGCGCGCGGTGTTGATCAGTATCGCGCTGGGCTTCATTCGGGCCAGGGCGCCCCGGTCGATCAGATGCCGGGTGGAATCGTTCAGCGGCGCATGCAAGCTGATGAAATCGCTGTCTGCCAGGACGGTGTCAAGCGACGCCAGCTGCACGCCGTCCAGGTCCGCCACGTCCCTGTGCAGATAGGGATCATGCGCCATGACACGCACATCGAACCCCGCAAGTCTGCGGGCCACCAGCCGCGCGATGCGGCCCAGGCCGACCAATCCGACCGTCTTGCCCGACAGTTCCGTACCCACGATCACCCCATTCTTGCCAGATTGCATGCGCCGGTGCGATTCGACGTAGCGTCGGCCGACCGCTAGCATCAATCCAACGGCGTGATCGGCCACGGTCGCCTCGTTGCTGCCCGGCGTAATGGTGAGGAGCCTGCGGTGCGCTTGCACGGCGGCAACGTCTATCGTGTCGTAGCCGACGCCCCGCCGCGCCATCACGCTCAGGTTGGGGTAACGCGTCAGCAGGTCGGCGGTGACGGGTGGAATGCCCATGATCCAGGCACTGCAACGGGAGAGCGCATCGTGCATGGCTTCGGAGATCACGGCGTCGACAGCGTCATGGGCGACGCCGCCCGTGAGCACCGTCAGGCCGGCATTGCGCAGGAGACCCGCCGCCTTGTCGTCAAAAAAGCGCGCCGTCACGAGGACACCGGAGGAGGAATTCGCGGGATGTCTCATTGATTCTCGACGCGCAGCCAGTTGCGCGCGCGCTCGACAACAGGACGATCGATCATTCGACCGTCCAGCGTGACCACCGCCAGCCCTCGGGAAGCCGCATCGTCATCCGCCGCTACCACGCTGCGCGCCCAGGCGAGCTCATCGTCGGACGGGCCAAACCCCGCATTGGCGACCGGCACCTGTCGCGGATGTATGCAGGCGGTGCCACTGAAGCCGGTGTTGCGCGCAAGCCGGACCAGACTGGCGAATGCCGCCATGTCGTTGATCTCCGCAATGCTTCCGGGCAGGCCCCAGCATGCCAGCCGGTATGCGCGCGCGCAGCACGTCACGGCCTGCGCGGCCCACAGGAGAGACTGCGGTTCCGCAGGCACGCCCATGTCAGTGGCGTAGTCTTCGGCGCCAAATCCCAGCGCTGCCACGCTGGGGTGGGCGGTGGCGATGCTTTGCGCCTGCATGACGCCCAGCGGCGTTTCTATGAGCGCGGCGATGGGAAGGCCAGGGGAATCCGGCGCGTGGTGCCGGCCGATGCATGCCGCGAGCGCCTGCACATCCTGGGGCGATTCCACCTTTGGCAGCAGTACGCCGTGCAACCGCGACAGCGGCAGCGCGTCGATGTCCAGCGCGAACATCTCCCTTGGCGCATTCACGCGAACCAAAACGGGAACCACGTCCGCCAGCGCCTCGATGGCTCGCCGGGCCATGACGCGCGCCTGATCCTTCAACGCAACGGAGACGCCATCTTCCAGATCGATGATGATCGCATCGGCGCCGCGCTCGGCCGCCTTGGCCCATAAGGATTCCGAGGTCGCGGGAACGAACAGCAGGGAACGAACGTCGTTCAAATGCACTTGATTGCTCCACGCGCTGACAGTTCTTCAATCTGAGCGTCGTCCAAGCCCACGTCCCTCAGGACCTGTACCGTGTGCTGTCCCAGCAACGGGGCCTCATGCCGGATCCGGCCGGGCGTGTTGGCAAGGCGCGGCATGACGTTCTGCATCAGCGTGCCGCCGGCGCCAGACGGCCTCACGTAGCAGGCGCGATCCACCACGTGGGAATCGGCCGCAAGCTCCGCGGCGTCATAGATCGGTCCCGCCGTCACGCCTTGCGCACGCAGGTGCGCAAGGCACTCGTCCCGGTTCAATTGCGCGACCGCATCGGCGATCAGGGCGTCGAGTTCCGCATCATTGGCCAATCGCGCGGCATTGGTGGCAAAACGCGGCGCTTCGGCGAGATCGCCGCGGCCAATGGCTTGCAGCACGCGGCGGGCCATGGCGTCGGTCGAGCCCGACAACGCCACCCAGCCCCCATCCTTGCACTGGTAGACACCGCGGGGAGACGCGATCTTGACGGAAGGCTCCGCGATTCGTCCCGTGGCCGCGTAGGCGGTCACGTCGGGCCCCATGATGGCCAGCATCGGCTCAAGCAGGGATAGGTCCACCACCTGACCTTGCCCCCCTCTCACTTCGACCTCGCGGACGGCCGCCAGGGTGGCGAACGCGCCAGCCAGACCAGCCACCATGTCGGCCAGCGCCATGTTGGGCAGCCGGGGAACATCATCGACAGCGTGTTTGCGTGCAAAGCCGCAAAAGCCTTCCAGCAGACTACCGAATCCGGGCAGGTCCCGATAGGGCCCCGTCTGGCCCCAGCCCGAGACCCGCACGATCACGAGCTGCCGATTGAATTCATGCAGCGACGCCGGCGCCAACCCCATGGCCTCCAGGGTGCCGGGCCGAAAGCTCTCGATCAGCACCTGCGCGCCGGCGGCGAGTCTACGCAGCAATCCGATGGCGTCGGGATCGCGCAGGTCCAGGGCCAGGCTTTTCTTGTTGCGGCCATAGACCTGCCACCAGGCGTCCAGCGAGGCGCCATCGCCAAGGTCTTCTCGCCAATGACGCAGCGTATCTCCTTCGCGGGCGGACTCCACTTTGATGACCTCGGCGCCGAAGTCCGCCAATTGCATGGATAGCATGTTGCCCGCAACCAGCCGGGACAGGTCTACGACCCGCACCCCAGTCAACGGGCCCGTCGAATCGCTGTTGGGTGAGGTAGTCGGATTGCGTTCCATGGAATTGGGAAGAAGATGTTGCCTTGCCGTCGATGGGCTTGCGCGTTGTCGGCGATCTTGCGTGCATGGATGCGGCACGGGCCCCTTAGAATGAAGCCACCGCACTGAAGCCACCGCTCGGCCTTGAACAATCCTAACGTAGACTATGTGCTATGGCAAATAATGATATAGCAAGGAAAACCCTACCCATGCCTGGACAGAAGCGTAGGCGCGCGTCCAAAAAGGATGTCGACGCTCACCGACCCGAAATTCTCATCACGTATCGGATTTCAGTGCTCGCGCAAACGCTTTCGCGGCTGGTCGATGCATCGGTACGCATGAATCTGGACCTGACAAGCCGCCAATGGCGAGTGTTGGTGGTACTGAGCCGGCTGGGCGGTTCGTCCGCGTCCGGGGCGATAGCGCGGATGGCCAGCTTCGACCACAGCCAGGTGAGCCGGGTCACGATGGAGCTGGCCGAGAAGGGCTTGCTGACCATGTCCAACGATCCGGAAGACCGTCGCAAGCAGATCCTGACCTTGACGGCGGAGGGGACTGAGCAGCTTCGGCTTGGCCTGCCCCACTCTCTGGAACGGGAAGCGCGGCTACGAGGCCGCCTGACGGAAGACGAATACGCCAGCTTCCTGAAGGTGCTTGGCGTGCTGGAGGACGAGGCCAACAACCTCCTGGACGAGATCAAGCGCAACGGCTGATCGCGTCAAGCGGAATGCTCGGCGGCGCCTTGGCGTGAAGCGCAGGCGCCGCACAGGATTCAAGCCCCCGGCTGGATCGCGACCTTCAGCACGTTGTCCCGCTGGTTGGCGAACAGATCGTACGCTTCCTCGATCTGGTCCAGCCCGAAGCGGTGCGTGACCATTTTTGCGAGATCCAGGCGTCCCGACTGCAACACGTTCATCAGCCGGCGCATGCGTTCTTTGCCGCCGGGGCAGAGCGCCGTGTTGATCTTGTGGTCGCCCAGCCCGGCGGCGAACGCGGATAGGGGAATTTTCAGGTCGGCGGAGTAGACGCCCAGGCTGGAGAGCGTGCCTCCCGGTCGCAAGACGCGCAGGGCCGATTCAAAAGTGCTTTGCTGGCCCAACGCTTCGATTGCCGAGTCCACCCCTTTGCCGCCGGTGAGGCGCAGGACCTCTTCGACGACATCGCACTCATGGAAATTCAGGACGACATCGGCGCCCCACTGACGCGCCATTTCAAGGCGCTGCGCATTGCCATCCACGCCGATGACGGTAGTGGCGCCCAGCAACCGGGCCCCTGCCGTCGCGCACAATCCGATCGGACCCTGCGCAAACACGACCACTGTGTCGCCAAGACGGATGTTGGCGTTTTCGGCGCCTTTGAACCCGGTGGACATGATGTCGGGGCACATCAGCACCTGCTCGTCGCTCAGGCCGTCCGGCACGGGCGCAAGATTGCCCTGCGCATCGGGCACCAGCAGGTATTCGGCCTGGGCGCCATCGATCAGGTTGCCAAAGCGCCACCCCGCGGTGGCGCGGTAGCCGTGGCATCCGCACATGCCACTGGCCACCAGATAGCTGCCGTCCTGCGAGGGCGCACCGTCCTGGGCGGCATAGGAATTGAAGTTCGGGCAGATCGCGCCGGCGATCACGCGCTGGCCCTCCGAATAGCCCTTCACGGCGCTTCCCAGCTTTTCGATGACGCCGACGGGTTCATGACCAATCGTCAGGCCCGGCTGGACCGGATATTCGCCTTTGAGAATGTGGATATCCGTCCCGCAAATGGTGGTGGTGGTGATTCTGATCAATGCGTCATTGGGGCCGACATCTGGAATGCGCTTTTCACGTATTTCAATGCGGCCCGGACCGGCAAAAACAGCGGCTTTCATCGTGGTGTCCATGCCCTACCTCCAACTGTTGACGAGTGGTTGAACGGCTTTTTCGCGGCAGGCATCGCCTTCATCGGCGCAAAGATAGACCGGGACCTTGATGAACAGCATGCCCTTGACCGAAAGGCCTCGCACCAATTCGGTTTCCGAGAGAATGAAGCCCGAGATCGGTTCAACGACCAGCTCGCGCGCGGCCATGGCGGTCTCGTCCAGGATCTGGATGGATCCGCTCGCGCCCTCCTCCCAGCCCGGCTTGATCTGAAACCCGCGCAGGGCCGCGTAGGACGAGAACACCAGGATCAGGGCCTTGTCGTTCCATCCGAGCACCGAGCCCGGCGGGCTGGCGATGACGTTGTAATAATCGCGCCCCTCGGCCGCGTCGATCAAGACGCCACGGCCGTAGGCCAACCCAAGCATGCTTCCGTCGGCGTGCAATGCGGGCACGACCAGCACGCCAAACGATCGGGCGACCAGCGCCTTGGCTGCGGGTGACTGACGATAGAGCCGCAACAGCGTGGCCTCGGCTTCTTGATCCACGCGATTCAACTGGGCGGGCGATACCGGCATCAACGAATCCGCCGGCTGTCCAAGCACGGCGCCAGCCGGCAGCAGGGCCAGAATCAGGTGAAGCAACACGGTGATGATGCTTGTCTTCATGGACTTCATCTTGAACCTGTCCTGCAAGCCCTTGTTGACAAAAATCACGATTTCAACGCAGACAGGCGCGATGATGCTTGCATGGCCAGGCCTGGCGGCCTGGCAAACCAAGACGCCGGAGACGCCATGAACAACATGCCGACTTCCGTGGCGGATCCGGGCAATGCCCTTGCCGCCGCGCGAGCTGCTGTCTGGTCCGCAATCCTTTCCATGATGATGACCGGCGCGGTGTCGGCCCAGGCCACGCCGCAGGACGTCATGCAATCCTTTGTACTGCGCGTTGCGCCCGCGCTGACAGTTCCTGCCGACGAGCAGGCGCGCTATGCGAGCCTGGCGCTCGCCATGCTCCACGAAGCGGGGATCGGCCTGCTCGGATCGCAGTATGCCCTCGTGGTTGACCGCAATCCCAAGGTCCAGGTGGTCATCCTTTATTGGCTGCCTGCGGGTGGCGCGCCCGCTCATGTGGGCGCAACCCCGGTCTCCACAGGCAGGATCGGCCAGTTCGATCATTTTGAAACGCCCACCGGCGTGTACGCGCATTCCTTGGAAAATCCGGACTTCCGCGCCCAAGGCACGAAGAACGTGAATGGCATCCTGGGCTACGGCGCCAAAGGCATGCGGGTCTACGATTTTGGCTGGCAGCAGGCTTACCGGGGATGGGGCAAGGGCGGCTTGAGCACCATGCGCCTGCAAATGCACGCGACGGATCCTGTCCTGCTGGAACCCAAGCTGGGAACGCCGCAATCGAAGGGCTGCATCCGCATCCCGGCCACGCTGAATCGGCTGCTCGACCACTATGGCTTGCTGGACGCCGACTACGAGCTCGCGGCCGACCTGATTTCACCGCCGTGGGTGCTGCAACCCGGCAGGACCCCAGCGGATGGCGCCGGACGCTATCTGATCATCGTCGACACCGGCCGCGACAGCCGGCCGGGCTGGGCCGTGCCGGCGCGCGCTGCCACGCACTGAGTTGACTGCCGTCAATATCCGCCGCACGCCAAAGCCGATACTTCGCGGATGTCCCTTACGGAGACTGTCATGTATCAACGCATACTCGTGCCCATTGATGGCAGCGCCACCTCTGACCTGGGCTTGAACGAGGCAATACGCCTGGCGCAGCTTACCCATGCCCGACTGCGCCTGATCCACGTGATCGACGAGATGTCATTCGCCTTGGCGGTGGATTCCTATGGCTACTATGCGGGCGAGTTGCTGGAGCTGCTGCAAAAGGACGGTGCCGAAATCCTTGAAAAAGGCATGGCCACGGTGCGGGAAAAGGGCCTGCCCGTGGATGGGATGCTCTACGAGAATCTGGAAAAGACCGTGCAGCAGCGGGTGATCGCGGAAGCGGACAGCTGGAAGGC
This sequence comes from Pseudomonadota bacterium, assembly GCA_023432075.1. GTDB lineage: Bacteria > Pseudomonadota > Gammaproteobacteria > Burkholderiales > Burkholderiaceae_B > Achromobacter. The sequence goes on from JAEYVD010000553.1 coordinate 13,850, forward strand.
CGATCTGATCGTCATCGGCACCCACGGACGCCGGGGAGTGCGCCGCATGGTGCTGGGAAGCAGCGCCGAAGGCATTCTGCGAACCGCCCCGGTGCCCGTGCTGCTGGTCCGCGCGCCCGAAGGCACCCCGTGACCGCGCGACCCGCCCGATGGACGATCGGTCCGACCTCACTTGCTGGTGGAATCTGGACGAACAGGCGCTCTATGCGCGCCTGGAATGCGACGGACGGGGGCTGAGCGCAGAGGCGGCATCCCGTCGGCAAGCCAAGCGCCCGCCAAGATCGCGGCTGGCGGGGCTGTGGGACGGCGCCAGATTTCTGCTGCGCCGCTTCGCCAGCCCGCTGGTGCTCATTCTATTGATCGCCGGAGCCGTATCGGCGTCCCTGGGCGAGATGGGTAATGCGCTGATCATCGCGGTGCTATCTGGCTGCCGTCCAGTCGATCAAGCTCCGGTTTTTTTTCGCCGAGCGCAAGCGCTGGGCCGCTATCCGGCGCTAGCGAGTTCGTCGCATGGCGGCGCGCCCCCCTAACCGGCCTCATTCGATCTGCAGCGTCTTGTTCCGGCTTCCGGCCGATTTGGGCAATGTCAGGGTCAGCACGCCGTTCTCGCAGACCGCCTTGGCAGCCGACTCATCGATGGGGCTGGCGAGCGACACAGTGCGTTGAACCTGGCCCCAGAAACGCTCCTGGCGGATGACATTTCCCGCCTCTTTCGTTTCGGTGCGCTTTTCCTTGTTGGCCGAGATCATGACCGTGCTGCCATCGATCTGTACGGTGATGTCCTTCTTGTCGATCCCGGGCACGTCGGCCTTCAGGACGTATTTATCCCCCGCTTCGGTGACGTCGATGTCCATCCGGGGGGCCTGCTCGTCGGCGGTCTGCCGGATCGGCCGCAGGAACGCCTGGAACACGTCCGCGAAGGGTTCACTGGTAAATGGGCTGTATTGCGTCAAGCGCGACATGGCAATCTCCTTTCATGACGATGAGACGCGGGTGGTCCGCCCGCTTTTCCATCTTGCCCCTGCCTGGAATCGCGAAATTGACCTTTGTCATGCAGAAAACGGGGACAAACGTCTGGCCCGGCGCCTGCCTTGCTGGGCGCGTTCAAGGCGATCGGGCGAAAGCTTGACTGACGTCAATTTCAACGACGGGATCGGCGCGATGATAAAAACACGCCCGCGCCACACGGCCCGGGCAGTCATTGCCATCGGAGGGGTCGTGAAAAACGTGCTTATTCCCGTTGACGGATCGGGCAACACCCTGCGCGCCGTTCGCTACGTGGTCGAGCAGGTCCGCGAACACGGCCCTTGCGCCATCCACCTGCTGAATGTGCAGCCCCCCATTGCTTCCGGCACGATATTGGCGTTCTTTCAGCCGGACGCCATCGAAAAATTCTACGAAGACGAATCCAATACCGCGATGGCCGAGTCGGAAGCCCTGCTGGATCGTTCGGGCATCGTCTATCAAAAGGCGGCGCGGGTGGGCAACATTGCCGAATCCATCAAGGCCCATGCCACCGAGCAGGGTTGCGACCATATCGTCATGGGATCGCGCGGACTGGGCGCGGCGGGCAGCCTGTTCCTGGGGTCGACCACGCTGAAGTTGCTGCACACGGTTCACATTCCGGTGGTGCTGATCACCTAGGCCGACGCGCCATGCCTTCGCCGGACCATCAGCGCACCCTGGCCTCGATCAGCCTGGATCTGGTCAAGGATCCGATGTTCGCGTTGCTGCTGGCCGGCGGCGGCCTGTACACATTACTAGGCGCCTGGCAGGA
>JAEYVD010000578.1 GCA_023432075.1 Pseudomonadota bacterium
CATTCCTTAACCATCCTCCAACTTTAACCCGCGCTGCGGGCGCCCCAAACCATGCACAAACTCGTACTGATGCGCCACGGTGAAAGCCAGTGGAATCTTGAAAACCGTTTCACCGGCTGGACCGACGTCGACCTGACCGACACGGGCCGCGAACAGGCCCGCAAGGCGGGCGAACTGCTCAAGAAGGAAGGCTTTGCGTTTGACCTGGCCTACACCTCCGTGCTCAAGCGCGCCATCCGCACCCTGTGGATCGCGCTGGACGCCATGGACGCCATGTACACCCCGGTCGGCGTGAACTGGCGCCTGAACGAGCGCCATTACGGCGCCCTGCAAGGCCTGAACAAGTCCGAAACCGCCGCCAAGTACGGCGACGAGCAGGTGCTGATCTGGCGCCGCGCCTATGCCATCGCCCCGGAACCGTTGTCTCTGGACGACGAACGCCACCCGCGTTTTGACAGCCGCTACGCCAAGATCCCCGCCGACCAGCTGCCCGCCACCGAGTGCTTGAAAGACACCGTGGCCCGCGTGCTGCCGTTCTGGAACGAATCGATCGCCCCGGCCATCCGTTCCGGCCGCAAGGTGCTGATCGCCGCCCACGGCAACAGCCTGCGCGCCCTGATCAAGCATCTGGACAACGTGTCGGACGACGACATCGTCAACCTGAACATTCCGACCGGCCAGCCGCTCGTCTATGAACTGGATGATGACCTGCGCCCGATCCGCCACTATTATCTGGGCGATGCCGCCGAGATCGAGGCGGCCATGGCTGCGGTTGCAGCCCAGGGCAAGGCCAAGAAGGACTGATATCTCTATGCGTCGCACGGCGGGGTTGTTGTTGGCGGTCATGTTGGCCAGTGGGACGCTGCCTGCGCGCGCCGCGCCCAGCGACCTCGCCGGGCGCCAGTCCGATGCCGAGAAACAGCAGGCCGCGTTGCGCGATCGCATCGAGAGCCTGCAAAAGGAAATCGATGACCGCGAGGCCGCCCGCAAAGAGGCGGCCGACGCGCTCAAGCAGTCGGAATCGTCGATTTCCCGGATCAACCTGCGCCTGAAGGAATTGGCCGAGGCCAACCGCAAGGCGACAGCCGACCTCGCGTCGCTGGAAAAGCAGATCGCCGCGCAGGAGGCCGTGCTGGCCAAGCGCCGCGTCGAACTGGCCGACCAGCTGCGCACCCAATACACCAGCGGCCTGTCGCCCTGGACGGCGCTGCTCTCCGGCGACGATCCCCAGGTGCTGGGCCGCAATCTGGGCTATCTGGACTACGTGTCCCGCGCCCGGGCCGACGCTGTCAAAGCCTTGCGGGCCGACATCGACCGCCTGGCGGCGTTGCAAGCCCGCGCGGATGAACGCCGCGCCGAAATCGAAAAAGGGGTCGCCGAGACCTCCGAACAGAAAACCGCGCTGGTCGCGCAGCAAAAAGAGCGCGCCAGCCTGCTGGCCCAGCTGGAAGGGCAGATCGCCGCCCAGCGCGCCGAGGCCAACAAGCTCGGACGTGACGACCAGCGCCTGTCGCGGCTCATCACCGATCTGGACGCGGCGATTGCCAAGCAGATCGAGGAAGCGCGCAAGGCGGAAGAGGCGCGCAAGCGCGCCGAGGAAGTCCGCCGGGCCGAGGAGGCGCGGCGTGCGGCCGAGGAAGCCCGCCGCGTGGCCGAAGAAACCAAGAAGCGCGCCGAGGCCGAGCGCCGCGCGCAAGATGCCCGCCGCAAGGCCGAGGCGGATCGCAAGGTCGCCGAGGACGGCGCCCGCCGCGACAACGAAGCCCGCGAGGCCGCCCAGGCGCGCGAACAGGGCGAGGCGGCCGCCCGCCAGAATCGGGGCCCGGTGGCCGTGGCCGACCCGGATGCCGCCGGATTGCGTCCCGCCGAGCAGCGCCAGACCCGCATTGGCGGCCCTGCCGACGCGCCGGCGCAAACAAAGCCTGCTGAACCGCCCAAAAAGACGGAACCGATTGACGAGCCCGCCACTCCAACGCGCAGTGCATCGGCTCAGCAGACCGCAAAGGCGCCGCCCGTGGGCGGCGGCAGTGGTCTGCGGCACGGGCTGACCATGCCGGTGCGCGGCCAGGTGCAGGGCAGGTTCGGGGTGGATCGCCCGGACGGGGGCGTATGGCGGGGCGTGGTGCTGCGCGCGCCAGAAGGGACGCCCGTCAAGGTGGTGGCCCCCGGTACTGTGGTTTACGCCGATTGGCTGCGCGGCTTTGGCAACCTGATCATTGTGGATCATGGCCAGCAGTACCTGACCGTCTATGCTTACAACCAGAGCCTGCTCAAACGGGTGGGCGATCCGGTGGCGGGCGGCGATACTATTGCAACCGTGGGCGCAACCGGCGGCCAAGTGGAATCCGGCCTATACTTTGAAATTCGCCATCGTGGCGCTCCAGTGGACCCGGCCCAATGGCTGGCGCAGTAGATGTAGGTTGGCCGGTCGTGCTCCGGTTTGCTGGGATGCGATCGGCGTAGACGCTGTCGGTAAATGAATGTCGTTGGAAAAATACCGTTGGTAAATTACCAAACCCATCGGCGAAAACAAAATTCGGGAAGTGTGCATGGGCACTCGTAAGTTTCGCGGTTTCGGTCTGATTGCCATCGGTGCGGTGGCTGGCGTGTTGCTGAGTGTTGGCGTGACTGCGGTCGCCCAGCGCGGCAGCCCCCTGCCTCTGGACGAGCTCAGGCAACTGAGCAATGTGTTTGCCGCCATCAAGAACAACTACGTCGAGGCCGTCGACGACAAGACCCTGATCGACAATGCCATCTCAGGCATGGTGTCGAATCTGGATCCCCACTCCGCCTATCTGGATGCCGACGCCTTCCGCGAAATGCAGACCGCGACGCAAGGCGAGTTCGGCGGCCTGGGCATCGAGGTCGGCGCCGAAGACGGCTTCGTGAAGGTCATCTCGCCCATCGAAGACACGCCCGCCGCCCGCGCGGGCGTCATGGCTGGCGACCTCATCATCAAGATCGACGACACGCCCACCAAGGGCATGACCCTGAACGACGCGGTCAAGCTCATGCGCGGCGCGCCCAAGTCGCCCATCACCCTGACGATCATGCGCGCCGACCGGCCGCAGCCGATCGTCTTGAAGATCGTGCGCGACATCATCAAGGTGCGCAGCGTGCGCAGCAAGATGCTGGACAACGGCATCGCCTACGTGCGTGTCGCCCAGTTCCAGGAAAAGACCGGCGCCGACCTCGCCCGCCAGCTCAAGGAGCTGGGCGCGAAGGAACCGCCCAAGGGTCTTGTGCTGGATCTTCGCAACGACCCGGGTGGCCTGTTGACCAGCGCCATCGGCGTGTCCGGCGCGTTCCTGCCGCCCGATGCGCTCATCGTGTCCACGGACGGCCGCACCCCGGACGCCCGCCACAAGTACCTGGCCACGCCGTCGGAATTCGCTCGCGGCGAAAGCAACTACCTGTCCGGCCTGCCGGCCTGGACCAAGACGGTCCCGATGGTGGTGCTGGTGAACGTGGGCTCGGCTTCGGCATCCGAAATCGTGGCCGGCGCGCTGCAGGACCACAAGCGCGCCAAGGTGCTGGGCAACCGTACGTTCGGCAAGGGCTCCGTGCAGGTGATCCTGCCGCTGTCCGAATCCACTGCGGTCAAGCTCACCACGTCGCGCTACTTCACGCCCAGCGGCCGCTCCATCCAGGCGACCGGCATCGAACCGGACTACGTCGTTGCCGACACGGCCGACGGCGACCTGTTCCGCCTGCCGCGAGAAGCCGACCTGCAACGTCACCTGTCGAACCAGCAGACCACCAACGAAATCAAGTCCAGCGCCGACCAGGACAACGTGGAACTGCCGGCCAAGGTGTTTGAATTCGGCGGCAAGGACGACTTCCAGCTTCAGCAGGCGCTGAACCTGCTGGCCGGCAAGCCGGTGCAGAAGGGCTCGGCCCGCGCCCAGGCCAAGGCTGACGCCAAGGCTGGCGGCGGGACGCCCCAGCGCATGAAGATCACGCCGACCGGAGTCGAGCCCAGCAAGGACAAATGAACGACGAGCAACTGCTGCGCTACGCCCGCCACATCCTGCTGGACGAACTCGGGATCGAAGGGCAGGAAAAACTGCTGGCGGCGCGTGTGCTCATCGTGGGGGCGGGCGGATTGGGTTCGCCCGCCGCGCTCTACCTGGCCACCGCTGGCGTGGGCGACATCACGCTGGCCGACGACGACGTCGTCGAACTGAGCAACCTGCAACGCCAGATCCTGCACACGACCGCCAGCGTCGGCCGTCCCAAGGCCGAGTCCGGCCGCGACATGCTGGGCGCCTTCAATCCGCAGACCCGGGTCCATGCCCGGGTCGAGCGCTTGAAGGACCAGGCCCTGTCCGACGCGGTCGCCCAGGCGGACCTGGTGCTGGACTGCACCGACAACTTCACCACCCGTCACGCCATCAACCGCGCCTGCGTGCAGCATCGCAAGCCGCTGGTCTCCGGCGCCGCGATCCGCTTTGACGGCCAGGTCAGTGTCTACGATCTGCGCGACGACAACGCGCCGTGTTATCACTGCCTGTTTCCCGAGGCGGACGACGTCGAGGAAGCCAACTGCGCCACCATGGGCGTGTTCGCGCCGGTGGTCGGCATTATCGGCAGCATGCAGGCCGCCGAAGCCCTGAAGCTGCTGTCCGGGGTGGGCGAAAGCCTGTCCGGGCGCCTGCAATGGCTGGACGTGCGCACCATGCAATGGCGCAGCGTCAACGTGCAGCGCGACCCGGAATGCACCGTCTGCGGGCATCGCGGGCACGCGTAAAACTGCCCGTATTGCACCCAGGGACAATACTAAAGGTTTCAAATACCTGCTATAACGCCAGCCAGCCTACTGAATTCGGGTAGATGGCCATGGATATGACGGCGTGGATACAGGATTGAAGTTCAGCCTGCCCAAGTGGCGGCTGACGCGCTGGCTGACACATTCCGGTCATGACACGCCGGCGGACATCCGCGCGGCGCTCATCGCCAGTCTGTTCGGCACGCTTCCCATTTTTGCCGGCGGGGTCATCAACACGCTGATGATCTCGGGCGTCGTCGCGTGGCGCCGGCCCGAACCGCTCTACGTCTCTTGGCTGATCCTAGAGATCGTGCTCGCGCTAGTGCGCGTCACGATTCTGCGCGCCGCCCTGCGGGCGGCCCCCAAGGGCGGCAACACCTATACCGATCTGTACATCCTGCTGGCGCTGCTCTGGGCGTTCAGCGTGGGATATGGCGTGTTCGTCACCTTGCTCAATGGCGACTGGCTTGCGGCGACGCTGGCCGGGGTATCGTGCGGCGCCATGGCCGGGGGGATCTGCTTTCGCAACTATGGCGCGCCCAGGCGGGTGGGCGCCATGATCTTCCTGAGCCTGGGCCCCATGTGCCTGGGCGCCCTGTTCACGGGCGAATGGGTCATGGCGATCGTCTTTATCCAGATCCCGTTTTATCTCATCAGCATGGTCATCGCCTCGCACCGGCTCAACCGCATTCTGGTGTCCACCATGCTGGCGGAACGGGACAGCGACCGGCGCGCCAGCGAAGACGCGCTGACAGGCCTGGCCAACCGCGCCGGCCTGCTGGCGGCGCTGGAGCGCGTGTGTTCCAGCGCGCGCGGCCATGACAGCGCCGCCGCGCTGTTGTACATGGACATGGACGATTTCAAGCGGATCAACGACACCCACGGCCACGCCGGGGGCGATCAGGTGCTCAAGACCATCGCGGACCGCATGCGGGCCATGCTGCGGGTGGACGACGTTGCCGCGCGAATCGGCGGCGACGAATTCATCGTTTTGGTCACCGGCATCGACGCCACGGCGGCGCTTCGGCTGGGCGAGCATCTACTGCGCGACGTCTCCCAGCCCATCACGCTGACCGATGGCAACCGGGTCTGCGTGGGGCTGTCCATCGGGATTTCGATCATGTCGGGCGCCAACCGCACTCCCCAAGGGGCGCTGGATTCGGCCGACGCGGCGCTGTATCGGGCCAAGGCGCAGGGCGGCCGCTGCTGCGTGGTCGACCAGGGTCAAGCCATCGCCGAGAGCGAAGGGCTGCAAAGCGCGTCTGTCGCCGCTTGAAGGGACGGCGCGCCTGCCCTGCGGCCGCGAGGGTCCGAATCCGCCCACGTCCGGACTCCTTTCACTGATTTCCGCTTTTTGCCATCCCGGTGCAATGGATCCCATCGCCGGCGCGCCGAAACAACAAAAGTTATCAGATAACCTGAAAAATCTGCCTATAATCCGGTCATGTTGACCAAGAGCCTAACCCTCACCGAACAGGTCGCCCGCCAGCTCGCCAGCGAAATCGCTGACGGCATCCACGCCGTCGGCGCCAAACTGCCGTCCGGTCGCGTGCTGGCCGAGCAGTACGGCGTCAGCGCCGCCGTCATCCGCGAAGCCACGGAACGCCTGCGCGCGCAGGGCCTGATCCAGAGCCGGCAGGGGTCGGGCAGCACGGTCGTCTCTCGCACGGGCGCGCAGGGCTTTCAGGTGTCCACCGGCATTGCGGTCGACCGCGAAAAGCTCGCCAGCGTCTACGAATTGCGCATGGAGCTGGAAGGCGGCGCGGCCGCGCTGGCTGCGGTTCGCAGCACAGCGTCGGACCTGGACGCCATGGCCTCGGCGCTCGCCTCGCTTCAAGCCCATCTGGATCACCCCGAGGCGGGCGTCGAACACGACATCGCCTTTCACGTCGCCATCGCGACGGCCACGCACAACAGCTACTACCAGGACCTGCTGCAATACCTGAACCTGCAGCTGCGCCTGGCCGTCAGCACCG
>JAEYVD010000593.1 GCA_023432075.1 Pseudomonadota bacterium
GGTCCGAAGGCAGTCCTGAAAGACCGCCAAGGCAAGCAGGTCGGCACCTATTACGGCCCGCCCGCCACCTGGGAGGCCGCGGACGGCTCCAAGCTGACCGGCACGCAGGTCGCCGTGGCGCCGGCCGGCGCGGGCAATTTGCCCTATCAACTGGTCAAGGCCAATCCCGCCATGGGCGCCGGCGCCATGACTGGCGTCGCTTACATCCAGCGCACGGCGCTCAAGGGCGGCGTGGCGCCCCAGAAGCCTTGCACCCAGGCCGGCCAACGCAGCCAGGTGTCGTACCAGGCCGACTACATCTTCTGGAAGGCGAACTGACACCCGGCAGGCCGCGGCGGCGGGGAGTCCGGTAACATGGCCCGGATCCGCCGCCGGGCTTTCCAGCCCGGTCCGTGCCCCTCACTCCCTGTCCCTGCGCGCATGCCAAACCGACCTGTTCCGGATTTCGATTACGAAGCAGCCCTCGCGCAGTGCGCCGCAGGGCGCCGCTCCGCGCTGGAAGCCCTGTACCGCCACGAAGGCCCGCGGCTGCTGGGCGTTGCCCAGCGCATCGTTCGTGACCGCGCCCGCGCTGAAGACATCGTGCACGATGCCTTCGTCAATATCTGGAACCGGGCCGGCAGCTTCGACGCCACCCGCGGCTCGGCGCGTGGCTGGCTTTACAGCGTGGCGCGCAACCTGGCGCTGAACGCCGTGCGAGACGGCCGCCATGAAACCGCCGTCGACGACGACACCGCCGCCGCGCTGGATGCACGCGAAGCGATCGACGCCTGGCACGACACACGCGAGGCCTTCGACTGGCGCGACAGCGCCGGCCGCATCGGCCCCTGCCTGGAACTACTGGAGCCCGTGCGCCGCAACTGTGTGCTGCACGCCTACGTGGACGGCCTGTCGCACAGCGAAATCGCCCAGCGCCTGGGCGCGCCGCTGGGCACCGTCAAAGCCTGGATCAAACGCAGCCTGAAAGCGCTGAAGGAATGCCTGGCATGAGCGCCCCGACAGTCCCCCCCGAAAACCTGGACGATTTGGCCGGCGAGTACGTGCTTGGCACCTTGTCCGGCGCACGCCGTCAGGAAGTCAACGCCCGCCTGCCGCACGATGCCGACCTGCGCGCCGCCGTCGACCGTTGGGAAGCGCGCCTGCTGCCGCTGACCAGCCTGACCGAGCCGATCGAGCCCTCGCCCGGCCTGTGGCCACGCATCGCCAAAACGCTGGACCGCCAGCACGCGGCCCGGCAAGCCGGCCAGTCCACGCGTCCAAGCTGGTGGGATAGCCTCTTCTTCTGGCGCGGCGCAGCCGCCAGCGCCCTGGCCGCCGCATTGGTCCTGGCTGGCACGCTGGCGCTACGGCCAGCGCAAACGCCAGGTCCCGTGCAGTACATGGTAGTGCTGGTAGCGCCGCAATCGCAGACGCCAGGCTGGGTGGTGCAGGCCAGCGCGGGTCAACGCGACGTCCAACTGGTGCCGATCGCGGCCATGCAGATACCCGCCGATCGCGCGCTGGAATTCTGGACCAAGGCGGACGGCTGGGCCGGCCCGGTGTCGCTGGGCCTGATCAAACCCGGCGAGCCGGTCCGCATCCCCCTGGACAAGCTGCCCCCGCTGGAGGCGAACCAGTTGTTTGAATTGACGCTGGAACCGCCTAATGGCTCGCCCACCGGCAAGCCGACCGGTCCGATCCAGTTCATCGGACGGGCGGTGAAGGTGATGTAGCCAAGGGACCCTAATCGATCTTGGCGCCAGAATGCGCCACGATCGGCGCCCATTTGATCCGGGCCTCCTGGATACGGCTGCCGAACTCAGCAGGCGTGGACGTGAGCGGCGTGGCGCCAATGTTCAGGATCTTCTCTATCGTCGCCGGTTCCTGCGAGATCTCGGTGATGGCCTTGGAGAGCGTGGCCAACGTCTGCGCGGGCAGGCCTTTGGGCGCGGCTACGCCGAACCAGACCTCTACGTCATAGCCGGGCACCCCCGCCTCGGCCATGGTCGGCACATCCGGCAGCAGCGGCGAGCGCTTGGCGCTGGTCACGGCCAACGCTCGCAGGCTGCCGGCCTTCACGTGCGGCAAGGAGCCAGGCAGATTGTCAAACATCAACTGGATCTGATTGGCCAGCAAATCCGCCATGGCGGGGCCGCTTCCCTTGTAGGGCACATGCGTGAAGGACGCGCCGGTCATCGACTGAAAGAGTTCACCAGACAGATGGTTGGTCGTACCGTTTCCAGCCGAGCCCATGTTCAGACTGGCCGGCTTGCTCTTGGCGTAGGCCGCAAGTTCTTCCACCGTCTTCGCCTGCACCTTGGGATTGACGACCAGGATGTTGGGCACGCTGGCGAATTGCGCGATCGGCGTGAAGTCCTTCTCTGGATCGAACGGCAGCTTCTTGTAGAGGGACGGATTGATCCCCAACGTGCCCTCGGTCGCGAACAACAGCGTGTACCCATCGGCGGGGGCTTTGGCCACGAGGTCCGTGCCAATGTTGCCGCCCGCGCCCGGACGGTTGTCCGCCACTACTTGCTGGCCAAGCTTCTCCGACAGGCGCGCCGCCAGCACGCGGCCCAGGTTGTCGGTGCTGCCTCCCACGGCAAACGGGATGATCAGGCGAATCGGTTTCGTCGGATAGGTATCCGCAAGCGCAGCAGAAGAAAACGCCAGCGCCGAGACGGCGGCAATCGTGATGGCAAGCTTCATGGTGGAACCCCTTGTGTAATAAGAATAAGGATAGGAAAGCCGTGATCCCGACTCGGCCTTAGTCCAACGGCGCCATGGCCAGCACCGCAATCTCTTTTTTCAACGTGGACCTTGCCGCGGCAATCGACTCGCGCCGTGACGCCGCCAGGGACCGGGATCGCGCCAGCGCGCGGCGCAGGTCTTCAATGCGCTTTGTCACTTGCGCAGGCGCTGGGCCGCCATGAGCCGAACGGGCCTGTACGCTGGCCTGAGGGTCCAGGCAACGTTGAACGGTTGCTGCGTCAAGATGGATGTCGCGCCCCGTCTGTTCCGACGCCGCGGCGTTCACCATCTCGACGGTAATTTCATCGGCGCGCAGTTTCGCTTCAATCGCTTGGTACACCACGGCGCCCACCGCATGATGCGCTTCGCGGAACGACAGCCCCGATTCGCGCACCAGCGCATCCGCCAGATCGGTCGCCGTGGAAAAGTCGGTCTTCGCTCTGCGCAGCATGATCTGTTCGACGGGCTCCGCGGCGTCCAGCACCAGCCGGAAAAGCGCCAGACAGCGAACGCACTCGTCAGCGGACTCCCAAAAGCTGCGCATGCTTTCCCTGTTGCCGTCACCGCTATGCGTGAAGTGCGTGCCCTTCACAGCCGTCATCGACGCGGTGAACAGGGCGATCAGATGACTGGTCTTACCTTTCAAATACTCGACCACCACCGGGTTTTTCTTCTGAGGCATGATGCTGGACGTGCCGGCCACACGATCGGGAAAATTGATGAGCCCGAACTCAGGGGTAGCCCACACATAGAAGTCCTGCGCGATCCTGCCCCAGGTCAACGAGGCGATGGTCATCGCCGACATCAGTTCCCAGGCAAAGTCCCGCGACGCCACGGCATCCAGAGAGTTGTCGACGCAGCGGTCAAAGCCCAGCAGACGCGCGGTCTCTTCGCGCTGGATGGGAAACGTCGTTCCCGCCAGCGCACCGGCCCCCAGCGGGCAGGCATCGATGTGCGCCAACGCCTGTTCGATGCGGTCCGCATCGCGGGCGAGGGCATCGGCCGCGGCGGCCAAATAGTGGCCGTAGGTAATGGGCTGCGCAGATTGCAGATGGGTGTAGCCGGGCATGACCACGCCGGCGTACTGCTCGGCGCGCGATATCGCGACCTCTCGCACGGCATTGAGCGAGTCAAGCACGTTCAAGCCAGCATCGCGCGCCCGCAACCGGTCATGCGTGGCAAGGATGTCATTGCGGCTGCGCGCCACATGCAGGCGGCCGCCCACTTCCGATCCCGCCAGGCCCATGAGGTGGGCTTCATAATTGAAGTACGCATCCTCCCGCTGCGGGTCCAGCGGCACCGCAGCGGCGCCATCGCGCTCCATTCGCTGCAGCGCTCGGGCCAGGCTGATGGCCGGCTCTCGCGGCATCAGGCCCGCGCGCAACAGCATCAGCAAATGGGCTTGATTGATATCCGAGAGGTAATCAAAGCCACTACCGAACTCGCGATTCAACCGCGGCAGATATATGTGGTCGCAGACTTCCTGCGCGGTGGCTTGCTGCAATCTGCGACTGACCTTCGATTCCATGATCTTCCTGCTCCTGTTGCCCGTGCAAGGCGCCCGATCCGATGTATGGCTGGAGTATG
>JAEYVD010000610.1 GCA_023432075.1 Pseudomonadota bacterium
GTCCATTACCATTCGGCCTTTCAAGAAACCACGTCGTCGCTTTCAGAATAATTTATGGCACACCGAAGTGCCTTTTTTGTGCCTGTCACTCGCCTTTCGGCGAGCGGCCATCCGGCTACAACCCTCTTTTATCTACATGCTGTAAACAGGCGCCAACCAATCATGCAGCTACGCAATCGACAGGACTTCTGGTCGGGGGTGATGTTCATCGCCCTTGGACTGGGATTCGCCTGGCAGGCCAGCAGCTACCAAATGGGTACTGCTGCCCGAATGGGACCCGGGTACTTTCCTTTCTGGCTGGGCATTGTTCTCGCTTTGCTCGGCGCCATCGTGCTGCTTGGCTCGCTGTCCAAGAAAGCCCACGAAACTCATGTCGACAAGTTCGACTGGCGCATCGTCTTCCTGGTGGTGGGCTCGGTCATTCTGTATGGCCTGATCCTCAAACTGCTGGGCGTGTACATCTCGGTGTTCGTGCTGGTTGTCGTCAGCAGCCTTGCCAGCCATGAATTCAACCTGAAGGTCGCCGTCGCCAACGGCATCTTCCTGGTGGTGTTCACGTACCTGGCATTCATCAAGGGGCTGGGGCTGATTTTCCCGCTGTGGCCGTCGTTTCTGGGCATGAACTGAGGAGCAACCGGTCATGGAATTGTTTGACAACCTGATGTTGGGTTTCTCGGTGGCGTTCACGCCCGAGAACCTGCTGTACGCACTGCTGGGCTGCATTCTGGGTACGCTGATCGGCGTGCTCCCGGGCATCGGCCCCGTTCCGACCATCGCGATGCTGCTGCCGATCACGTACGTGCTGCCCCCGGTGGCCGGCCTGATCATGCTGGCGGGTATTTACTACGGCGCCCAGTACGGCGGATCCACGACGGCAATTCTTGTGGCGCTGCCAGGGGAAACGTCTGCGGTGGGGACCGTGCTGGACGGTCACCAGATGGCCCGCAACGGCCGGGCGGGCGCTGCGCTGGCAATCGCCGCGCTGGGTTCGTTCTTCGCCGGTTGCGTTGCCACGCTGCTGCTGGCTGCCTTTGCGCCCCCGCTGGCTGAAGTCGCGTTCAAGTTCGGCCCCGCCGAATACTTCTCGCTGATGTGCCTGGGCCTGGTCGGCGCCGTGGTGCTGGCTTCGGGTTCGCTGCCCAAGGCCATCGCGATGATCATCCTGGGCCTGCTGCTCGGCATGGTCGGCACCGACGTCAACTCGGGCGTTGCCCGCTTCGACTTCGGCGTGCCGGAACTGCAAGACGGCATCGACTTCGCTATCGTGGCCATGGGCGTGTTCGGCTTTGCCGAAATCATGACCAACCTAGAGCAGAAGGAAAATCGCGTCGACATCACCGACAAGATCGGCTCGCTGTACCCGAACAAGCAAGAGTTCAAGGAAGCCGCTCCCGCCGTCCTGCGCGGCACGGCGCTGGGTTCGGCCCTGGGCATTCTGCCGGGTGGTGGCGCGGTGCTGTCGTCGTTCGCGTCGTACACGCTGGAAAAGAAGATCTCGAAGAATCCGCAACGCTTCGGCAAGGGCCATCCGGCCGGCCTGGCGGGCCCGGAATCGGCGAACAACGCCGCAGCCCAGACTTCGTTCATTCCGCTGCTGACGCTTGGTATCCCCGGCAACGCCGTGATGGCGCTGATGGTGGGCGCCATGACCATCCACAACATCCAGCCCGGCCCGCAAGTCATGTCGAGCCACCCGGAGCTGTTCTGGGGCCTGATCGCCTCGATGTGGATCGGCAACCTGATGCTGGTGGTGCTGAACCTGCCGCTGATCGGTCTGTGGGTCAAGCTGCTGAAGGTGCCCTACCGCATCCTGTTCCCGGCGATTCTGGTGTTCTGCACGATCGGTGTGTACTCACTTAACTACAACCCGTTCGACATCTTCACCACAGCCATGTTCGGCGTCATCGGGTATGTGTGGTCGAAGCTGAAGTGCGAAGGCGCCCCGCTGCTGCTGGGCCTGGTGCTGGGCCCCATGATGGAAGAGAACTTCCGCCGTGCCCTGCTGCTGTCGCGCGGCGACTTCTCCACCTTCGTAACGCGTCCGCTGTCCGCTACCCTGCTGGCCGTCGCCGTGTTCCTGGTGATCCTGGTGGCCCTGCCGGCCATCCGCAAAAAGCGCGAAGAAACCTTCGTCGAAGAAGAGTAAGGCACAGCGCGCCGCCCTATACGCGGCGCCCCAGCCTTCAAAAACCCCCGGGCCTGTCCCGGGGGTTTTTCTTTGGACGCTCGTCGCATCGAAAGATACAAATGCTTACGTGGAGCAACTAATCGTACAGCGCCGGAAGCATCTACGTTAAGCTACGGGTTTACCCCACGCGATGATTCGGACATGAATTTCGACTGGAAGAATCCCTACACGACCACCCGCACGCCTGTCTTCGCCCGCAACGTCGTCGCCACGTCCCACCCCTTGGCAGCCCAGGCAGGGTTGCGGATCCTGGCGCAAGGCGGCAATGCGGTGGACGCGGCCATCGCCGCGGCCTCCACCCTGGCATTGACCGAACCGGTCAGCAACGGGCTGGGCTCGGACTGCTTTGCGATCGTCTGGGATGGCGCCAAGCTGCATGGCCTGAACGCATCCGGACCGGCGCCGGCGGCCTGGAATCTGGACTACTTCCGGCGCAAGCATCAGGGCGCGATCCCCGCGCGCGGCTGGGACAGCGTAACGGTCCCAGGTTGCGTGGCTGGCTGGAGCGCGTTGCATGAGAAGCTGGGCCGCCTGTCCTTCGCCGATATCCTGGCGCCCGCCATCGAGTACGCCGAACGGGGTTTTGCGATCACGCCGATGGTGCACCAGAAGTGGGCCGCACAAGCCGACGTGCTGCAGCCGCAGCCCGGCTTTGCCGATCATTTCCTGCCGCGCGGGCGCGCGCCGCACATCGGCGAACACTTCGTGCTGCAAGGCGCGGCCGCCACCCTCAAGCGCATCGCCGCGACCAGCGGACGCGACTTTTACGAAGGCGAGACCGCCCACAAGCTGGTGGCGCACGCGCAGGCGCACGACGCGGCCCTGACGCTGAAGGATCTGCGCGAATTCGCGCCCGAGTGGGTCACCCCGATCAGCCAGTCGTACCGCGGTCATACACTGCACCAGATTCCGCCGAACGGCCAAGGCATCGCCGCGCTGATCGCGCTGGGCATCCTGCAGAATTTCGACCTGGCCGCGCGGCCGATCGATCATCCCGAGACGCAGCATCTGCTGATCGAAGCGATGAAGCTCGCGTTTGCCGATGTGTATGCGCACGTGGCCGATGCACGCCACATGCAGGTCGCGCCGGAGCAGATGCTGCGCGCGGACTACCTGGCCGAACGCGCGCGCCTCATTGATCCGCGATCGGCACAAACCTTCGCCACCGGTCACGCGCCGCAAGGCGGCACGGTTTACCTGACCGCGGCCGACCGCAACGGGATGATGGTCAGCTTCATCCAATCGAACTACATGGGTTTTGGGTCTGGCGTCGTGGCGCCAGGCACGGGCGTCAGCCTGCAGAACCGCGGGTATGGCTTCAGCACCGATCCCGATCACGCCAATGTGGTCGCGGGCGGCAAGCGGCCGTTCCACACGATCATTCCGGGTTTCCTGATGCGAGACGGCGCGCCGGTGATGAGCTTTGGCGTCATGGGCGGCAACATGCAGCCGCAGGGCCAGATGCAGGCGCTGGTGCGCATGCTGGACTACGGCCAGCAGCCGCAGGCCGCCTGCGACGCGCCGCGTTGGAAGTGGAACCGCGGCCTTGAGGTGGACCTGGAGGCAACAATCTCGCCCGCCGTCGCCCAGGGATTGCGCGAACGCGGCCACGTCCTGCAGGGCATGGAAGATCCGTACATGGACTTTGGGTCGGGGCAGTTCATCTGGCGGCTGGGCGATCCGGCCGTGGACGGCTACGTCAGCGCCAGCGACAGCCGCAGAGATGGACTCGCCGCCGGCTTTTGATTGCGTTAAGGTTAGTGTCCTGAAACAGACCTACCCTTATTCAGCGGAGTCCATTGCATGGCAACGATCGGTACCAAGAGCTACGACGCAGCCGTAGCCCAGAAAGTCGCTTTCCTCGGATTGGGCGTGATGGGCTTGCCCATGGCCGGTCACCTGGCCCGCGCCGGGCACGACGTCACCGTCTACAACCGCACGCCCGCCAAGGCGCAGGCCTGGGTTGCCGAGTTTGGCGGCCACAGCGCCGCCACGCCGCGCGAAGCCGTTGCCGGCGCACAGATCGTCTTTGCCTGCGTGGGCAACGATGACGACCTGCGCAGCGTCGTGCTGGGTCCGGACGGCGCGTTTGCGGGCATGGCGCCCGGCGCCGTGTTCGTCGACCATACGACGGCTTCCGCCGACGTGGCGCGTGAGCTCCATGCGCACGCCAAGGAACTGGGCCTGAACTTCATCGACGCCCCCGTGTCGGGCGGCCAGGCGGGCGCTGTCAATGGCGTTCTGACGGTCATGTGCGGCGGCGAACAGGCGGTGTTCGACGCGGTCAAGCCGGTGGCCCAGTGCTTTGGCCGTGCGGTCACGCTTGTGGGCCCCCCGGGCGCCGGCCAACTTGCCAAGATGGTCAACCAGATCTGCATCGCCGGCATCGTGCAGGGCCTGTCGGAGGCGATCGCGTTCGGCCAGGCGGCAGACCTGGACATGAAGCAGGTGCTGGACGTGATCAGCAAGGGCGCGGCGCAGAGCTGGCAGATGGAGAACCGCGGCGGGACCATGGTCGACGACAAGTTCGATTTCGGCTTTGCGGTGGACTGGATGCGCAAGGATCTTGGCCTGGTGCTGGCCGAGGCGCGCAACAACGGCGCCCGCCTGCCCTTGACCGCGCTGGTGGACCAGTTCTACGGCGACGTCCAGAAGCTGGGCGGCGGCCGCTGGGACACGTCCAGCCTCATCAAGCGGTTGCGCGACTGAACACCTGGTTTCGCGCCCACGAAAAAGGCGAGCCTCGCGGCTCGCCTTTTTTCATGCCCGGTGCGCGTGCTCAGGCGGCAAGCGAGGCTTGGCCGGCGGCCGGCAGCAGCGCATCGATGCGTTGCTTGGCCAGCGCCAGCCCTTCCAGCGCGGCTACTTCGCCCATGGCCATGCCTTCGGCGGCAATGAACGTCACGTCGGTCATGCCCAGGAAGGCGAGCATCTGGCGCAGGTACGGCGTCATCGTGTCCGACGGGGTGCCCTCGGCCTTGCCACCGCGCGCGGTCAGCACGACCACCTGCTTACCCTTGACGAGCCCCTCGGGCACGCCTTCCGGCGTATAACGGAACGTGACCCCGGCGCGCGCCAGGTGGTCCAGATAGGACTTGAATTGCGCCGGCAGGTTGAAGTTGTACACGGGGACGGCGAACACGATGCGATCGGCGTCCATCAACTCGGCGATCAGCGCGTCGCTCAGTTCCACCAGCCGCTGCTGTTCGACGGTGCGGGCGTCGGCAGGCGTGAACAGGGCGCCGGCAGTGTTGCCATCGAAGTAGGGAATGGGTTGCGCGCCGATGTCGCGGACCTTGATGGCCGAGGCCGGGTTGGACGCCTTGACGCGGGCAATCAGGTGATCGGCCAATTGCTTGCTGTTGGAACGTTCGCCGAGAATCGAGGAAAGGATGACGAGGGTCTTCATTGCTGTATCTCCAGTGGATTCCCCCGGGACGGGGGTCTGGATCTGCCAGCGCCGCACCCGTCAGGATGATCGGGCGGGCCTTGCCGCTTGGGCGGCGTTGGCAGATCCGTTGTGCATGGCGTCACTGTAGATGGCCCGATTGAATACATAAATACGGGTATGATGAACTGTTCGTTCCAAACATAGAACAATCATGCAAGATCTCAATGACCTCTACTACTTTTCGCAAGTCGTCGAGCAAGGAGGCTTCAGCGCGGCGGCACGCGCGCTGGACAT
>JAEYVD010000716.1 GCA_023432075.1 Pseudomonadota bacterium
TCGATGGGGTGCATGCTGAGCAGCCCGGTTTCGACGCGGGCCACGGCCGCGCCGGGCTGGATCGTGGCGATCGGATGGGCCTGCACCAGGTCCATCAGCGTGGTCAGGCCGTCGACCTCGACGCCGATCCAGGGCTCGATGCTGGCCCGCTCGAAAGCCGCCTCGACCCACGCGCGCAGCCCGTGCGCCTTGCTGGTGACGGCAAGCGGCAGCCCCGCCAGATCGGCCATGCGAACGGGTTCGCCATCGGGGCGCTCCATCATGCCGCGCGGGGCCAGCAGGAATAGGCGTTCGTCCAGCACCGGCACCACGCTGCGGCCTTGCGCGCTGTCGTTCTGAAACAGGACGGCAAGATCCAGCCGGCGGGCGTTGAGCAGGTCGCCCAGGTTGCCCGACAGGCCCTCGACCAGATGCAGCCGCACGTTGGGATAGCGCTCGGTCATGGCGGCATAGAACGGACGCGCCAGCAGCGACGCGGTGGTGGGCGCGAAACCGACGCTGACCGTGCCGGCCAACCGCGCCTCGCGCGCGGCCGCAATGGCGCTTTCCGCATGCCGCAGCGTCAGCTGCGCCTGCCGCAGGAAGGCCGCGCCGGCGGGCGTGGTGGTCACGCCCGTGGTGCTGCGCGTGAGCAGCCGCGTGGCCAGCTCGCTTTCCAGCCGGCTGATCTGCTGGCTGAGCGCCGAGGCCACCACGCCCAGGTCTCGCGCGGCCCGGCCAATGCTGCCCAGTTCGGCGACGCGGACGAAGTAACGGAGTTGGCGCAATTCCATAGGGCGAATTCCAGAGTGAAAAAGCAGGGCCGGCAAGACCATTTGCGGCCTGCCGCAGCATACTTTTTTTGTTCAAAAAGTTGTCAGCTATCTGAACAGGGCCTGAATAACAAACGAAAATTGTTTACACTCGCATCCACAAAATTCAAGCCGGAACGGTTCGCCGCGGGGGCGAGCCGTCCGGATGACGGGAGAGATTCGATGCGCAAGTTGCTTTTGGGGGCGGTGCTGGCTGCTGCGGTGTATGGCGGAACGGCAATGGCCGCCGTCGAACCCAAGGCCGTGGTCGCCACGTACTCCGATCTGGCGCTGGCCGGCTACGAGGATTCGCTGACGGCAGCCAAGAAGCTGCGCGAGGCCATCAATGCGCTGGTCGCCAAGCCCAGCGCCGACACCCTGAAGGCCGCGCGCGAAGCGTGGATCGTGGCGCGCGTGCCCTACCAGCAGACCGAGGCCTACCGTTTCGGCAACCCCATCGTCGACGACTGGGAGGGCCGCGTGAACGCATGGCCGCTGGATGAAGGCCTGATCGACTATGTCGACGCGTCCTACGGCACCGAGAATGACGAGAACGCCTTCTACGCCGTCAACGTCATCGCCAATTCCAAGATCTCGGTGGGCGGCAAGACGGTCGACGTCAGCAAGATCACGCCCGAATTGCTGTCCGAAGTGCTGCACGAGGCCGACGGCAACGAAGCCAACGTGGCCACGGGTTATCACGCGATCGAATTCCTGCTGTGGGGCCAGGACCTGAACGGCACCGGCGCCGCGCCCAAGGACCGCAAGGGCACGCCGCAGGAGCGCCATTCCGGCAACCGCCCGCACACCGACTTCGATCCCAAGCAGTGCACCGGCGGCCACTGCGAACGCCGCATCGAATTCCTGAAGGCCGTGACGGACCTGCTGGTGACCGACCTGGAAGAAATGGTGGGCAACTGGAAGAAGGACGGCGCCGCGCGCAAGGCCGTAGAAGAGGATCCGAAGGCGGGCCTGATCGCCATGCTGACCGGGCTGGGCAGCCTGTCGTACGGCGAACTGGCGGGCGAGCGCATGAAGCTGGGCCTGATGCTGCACGATCCCGAGGAAGAGCACGATTGCTTCTCGGACAACACGCACAACTCGCACTATTACGACCAGATCGGCATCCGCAATGTCTATCTGGGTTCGTACACCCGCATCGACGGCAAGACCGTGTCGGGCGCGAGCCTGTCGGAACTGGTCAAGGCCAAGGATCCCAAGCTGGACGCCGAGGTGCGCGCCAAGCTGGACGCCACGGTCGCGGCCATGCAGGCCATGAAGACCCGCGCCGAGACGGTCGAGACCTATGACCAGATGATCGCGGACGGCAACAAGGAGGGCAACGCGGTGGTGCAGGCAGCCATCGACAGCCTGGTGGCGCAGACGCGCAGCCTGGAGCGCGTGATTACGTTGCTGGAACTGGGCAAGGTTGCCATCGAAGGTTCCGACAGCCTGGACAAACCTGACGCCGTATTCAAGTGAAACTCGTATTAGCCGCCGTACTGGCGGCGTCGGCCCATGCCGGCGCCGCCGCCGCGCCCGCCGCGTCCGGCGGGCGTGACGACCTGACGCCCGAAGACCAGAAGCGCGTCACTGCCATCACGGCGCCCACGCAGGATTTCTCGAAGATCGAATCGTTCGAGACCATGCAGGCCGGCGCCGCCACCACCAACAAGCTCATCAACGCCGACATCTTTTCGCAGCCGTCGGCCAACATGAGCTTTGAAGGCCGTCTGGAATTCCAGGTCGGCAACGGCCTGTTCCGCAAGGACTGGGTGTCCGCGCCCGCGTCCACGCAGGCGTCCGACGGCCTGGGACCGCTCTTCAATGCGCGCTCCTGTCAGGCCTGTCACACCAAGGACGGCCGCGGCACGGTGCCGGGCTTCGATCCGCTGGAACGCACCGACGCCGTCGCCTTGCTGCTGCGCCTGGCCGTGCCGCACGGCGCGGACCGGGGGCATCCCAAGCTGGGCGCCGGCGAGATCGCGGCCTTGCCGGAACCCGTCTACGGCGTGCAGCTTCAGAATTTTGCGGTTGCGGGCCTGCCCGCCGAGGGCCGCATGGAGATCGAGTACGAACCCGTGCCGGTCGCGCTGCGCGGCGGCGAGACCGCCACGCTGATGAAGCCCACCTACCGCATCGAGAACCTGGGCTACGGGCCCATGCGCGCGGACACGCAGATCTCGCCGCGGCTGGCGCCGCCGATGATCGGGCTGGGCCTGCTGGAATCCATTCACGAGGCCGACATCCTGGCGAACATCGGTGCGGACAAGCGCGATGGCATCGTCGGCAAGGCCAACTGGGTCACCGACGCGCGCACCGGCGCGCGGGCGCTGGGCCGCTTCAACCTGAAAGCCGGTCAGCCGACGGTCGAGCAGCAAAGCGCCGCGGCGTTCTCCAACGACATGGGCCTGTCCACGCCGATGTTCCCCAAGCATTCCGGTGATTGCACTGCCGCGCAGCCGCAATGCCTGGACATGCCGCATGGCGCGCAGCCGCGCTTTGGCGCCGAGGAAGTGCCGGCCAAGCTGATGGACTTCGTCACCATCTATTCGACCAACCTGGCGGTGCCGCAGCGGCGCGATGCGGACGATGCGCGCGTGCTGGCGGGCAAGAAGCTGTTCTACGAGGCCAATTGCGTGGCCTGCCACGTGCCCAAGTACGTGACCAGCCGCAATGCCAAGCAGCCGGAACACCGCTTCCAGCTCATCTGGCCGTA
>JAEYVD010000739.1 GCA_023432075.1 Pseudomonadota bacterium
GTGGGCATGGCCACCAATATTCCGCCGCACAACCTCCAGGAAGTGGTCGACGGCTGCCTGTACTGCCTGCGCAATCCGGCGTGCACGGTCGATGAGCTGATCGAGCTCATCCCGGCGCCGGACTTCCCGACGGGCGGCATCATCTATGGCATGTCCGGCGTGCGCGAAGGCTATCGCACGGGTCGCGGCCGCGTCATCATGCGCGCCAAGACGCACTTCGAAGACATGGAGAAGGGCAATCGCCAGGCGATCGTGATCGACGCGATTCCCTACCAGGTCAACAAGAAGACGCTGCAGGAACGTATTGCCGAGCTGGTCAACGACAAGAAGATCGAAGGCATCTCCGACATCCGCGACGAGTCGGACAAGGACGGCATGCGCCTTGTCATCGAGCTCAAGCGCGGTGAAGTGCCTGAGGTCGTGCTGAACAACCTCTACAAGAACACCCAGCTTCAGGACACCTTCGGGATGAACCTGGTGGCGCTGGTCGATGGCCAGCCCCGCCTGCTCAACCTGAAGCAGATGATCGATTACTTCCTGCAGCATCGCCGGGAAGTGGTCACGCGCCGCACCGTGTTCCAGTTGCGCAAGGCCCGCGAGCGCGGCCACGTGCTGGAAGGCCTGGCGGTTGCGCTGGCCAACATCGACGATTTCATCGCGATCATCAAGGCAGCGCCGACCCCGCCGGTGGCCCGCCAGGAACTGATGGCGAAGTCCTGGGATTCGTCGCTGGTGCGTGAAATGCTGTCGCGCGCCGACGGCGACACGCCGGGAGGCCGCGCGGCCTTCCGTCCGGACGACCTGGGCGTCGAGTTCGGCCTTCAGGGCGACGGCCTGTACCGCCTGAGCGACACGCAGGCCCAGGAAATCCTGAACATGCGCCTGCAACGCCTGACCGGGCTGGAGCAGGACAAGATCGTCGGCGAATACAAGGACATCATGTCCACCATCGCCGACCTGCTGGACATCCTGGCCCGTCCCGAGCGCATCACGACGATCATCAGCGAAGAGCTGCAGGCCATCAAGGCCGAGTTCTCGACCGGCGCCAAGGATTCGCGCCGTTCGGAAATCGAACTGAACGCGACGGAACTGGATACCGAAGACCTGATCACGCCGACCGACATGGTCGTGACGCTGTCGCACGGCGGCTACATCAAGAGCCAGCCGTTGTCCGAATACCGTTCGCAAAAGCGCGGCGGACGCGGCAAGCAGGCCACGGCCATGAAGGAAAACGACTGGATCGACCAGCTCTTCATCGCCAATACGCACGACTTCCTGCTGTGCTTCTCGAATCGCGGCCGCGTTTATTGGCTGAAGGTCTGGGAAGTGCCGCAGGGCACGCGCAATTCGCGCGGCAAGCCGATCGTCAACATGTTCCCGCTGGCCGACGGCGAGAAGATCACGGTGGTGCTGCCGGTCAAGGAATTCAGCGAAGACCACTTCGTCTTCATGGCGACCTCGCGCGGCACGGTCAAGAAGACCCCGCTGTCCGACTTCTCCAACCCGCGCAAGGCCGGCATCATCGCCGTCGACCTTGACGATGGCGACTACCTGATCGGCGCCGACCTCACGGACGGCAAGCATGACGTCATGCTGTTCTCGGACGCCGGCAAGGCCGTGCGCTTCGACGAGAACGACGTGCGTCCGATGGGCCGCAATGCCCGCGGTGTGCGCGGCATGATGCTCGAAGACACGCAGACCGTCATTGCGCTGCTGGTCGCCGGCGACGAAACGCAGACGGTGCTGACCGCCACCGAAAACGGCTACGGCAAGCGCACGCCGATCGCGGAGTACACGCGCCACGGCCGCGGCACGAAGGGCATGATCGCCATCCAGACTACCTCGCGTAACGGCAAGGTCGTGGGTGCGGTGCTGGTCACGCCCACGGATGAAATCATGCTCATCACCACTGGCGGCGTCCTGGTGCGCACCCGCGTCGCGGAAATCCGCGAAATGGGCCGCGCGACGCAGGGCGTCACGCTGATCAACGTCGACGACGGCAGCACGCTGTCCGGCGTGCGCCGTGTCGTGGAAAGCGATGCGGACGACGACGGCGAACTGGACGAAGACGGCCAGCAAGCCGGTGGCGACGACAGCAGCGACGCAGCAGATTCGACGGAACCTACGGAGCAATAATGGCCCGCCCCTGGAACTTCTCGGCCGGCCCCTCGGTCTTGCCCGAGGTGGTGCTGCAGCAAGCCGCTGCAGAAATGTTGGACTGGCACGGCAGCGGCATGTCCGTGATGGAAATGAGCCATCGCGGCAAGCATTTCGTGCAGATCTGCGATGAAGCAGAATCCGATCTGCGCGACCTGCTGGGCCTGCCGGCGGATTACGCCGTCATGTTCATGCAAGGCGGCGGTTCCGGGGAAAACGCCATCGTTCCCATGAATCTCATGGGACGCCGCGGCGCGCCGGCCGCGGACTTCGTCGTGACGGGCCATTGGTCCAAGCGCTCGTACAAGGAAGCCGGCCGCTACGGCAGCACGCATATCGCGGCCAGCTCCGACCACGCCACCCAGATCGATGGCCGCGAGCAGGCGCCGCTGACCTGGGTGCCGGCTGTGGACACCTGGCAGGTGCGCAAGGAATCGGCCTACCTGCACCTGTGCAGCAACGAGACCATTGGCGGCGTCGAGTTCCTGGATTGGCCCGACACCGCCGATCTTGGTGCGCCCGACGTGCCGCTGGTTATCGATGCTTCCTCGCATTTCCTGTCGCGCCCGATGGACGTGACGCGCTGCGGCATGATGTACGCCGGTGCGCAGAAGAACGCGGGCCCGGCCGGCGTCACCATGGTCATCGCGCGCCGCGACCTGATCGGCCAGGCATTGCCGATCTGCCCGTCCGCGTTCGACTACGCCAACGTGGCCGCGGAACACTCGCGCTACAACACGCCGCCCACCTTTGCGATCTATATCGCGGGCCTGGTGTTCAAGTGGGTCAAGGCCAATGGCGGCGTGGCGGGCATGGAAACGGCCAACAAGGCCAAGGCCGACCTGCTGTACGGTTACCTGGACAGCACCAGCTTCTACCGCAATCCCATTCACGCACCCGTGCGTTCGCGCATGAACGTGCCGTTCGTGCTGCATGACGAGTCGCTTAACGACGCCTTCCTGAAGGGCGCCGAGGCAGCGGGCCTCACGCAGTTGAAGGGCCACAAGAGCGTGGGCGGCATGCGCGCCTCCATTTACAACGCGCTGCCGATCGACGGGGTGAAGGCGCTGGTCGAGTACCTGAAGGACTTCGAGCGTCGCCATGGATGAAGAGCTGCAGCGTAAGCTGCTTCCCCTGCGCAAGCGCATCGACGACCTCGACGCGCAAATCCTTGATCTTCTGTCGCAGCGCGCCCGCGCCGCGCTGGAAGTGGGCGAGGCCAAGCATGCCGCGCACGCCGATGGCCCCGTGCTGCGGCCCGAGCGTGAGGCCGAGGTCATCCGCCGCCTGCAGCAGATCAATCCGGGGCCATTTCCGAATGCCGGCGTGGCATCGGTGTGGACTGAAATCATCTCCGCATGCCGCGGCCTGGAACGCGGCATGACGGTCGCGTTCCTCGGGCCGCAGGGGTCGTTCTCGGAACAAGCCGCGCTGGAGCACTTTGGCCACGCGGTGCAGAAACTGCCTTGCGCGTCGTTCGATGAAGTCTTCCGTGCTGTCGAGGCCGGACAGGCTGACGTGGGCATGGTGCCGGTCGAGAATTCGACCGAGGGCGCCGTCAACCGCAGCCTGGATTTGCTGCTGAACACCCCGCTCAAGATCCTGGGCGAACGTTCGCTGGTGATTCGTCATTGCCTGATGTCGCAATCGGGCAGCATGGACGGCATCAAGACCATTTCCGCCCATCCGCAGGCGCTGGCCCAGTGCCAGGGCTGGCTGACGCGCAACTATCCCGACGTCGAGCGCGTTGCCGCGTCCAGCAACTCCGAAGCGGCGCGCGCTGCCGCCGGGGATCCGACCGTCGCGGCGATCGCCGGCGATGTCGCGGCGCCTGCCTGGAACCTGCAGATCATTGCCGCCGGCATCCAGGACGACCCGCACAACCGCACCCGCTTTCTGGCGATCGGCAACATCGAGCCGCTCGTCAGCGGCAAGGACAAGACCAGCCTGATCCTGGCGGTGCCGAACCGCGCGGGCGCCGTCTATGAAATGCTGGCGCCCATGGCCGCCAACGGCGTGTCGATGACGCGCTTCGAGTCGCGCCCGGCGCGCACCGGCCAGTGGGAATACTATTTCTACGTCGACGTCCTGG
>JAEYVD010000755.1 GCA_023432075.1 Pseudomonadota bacterium
GGCGCGGGGGGCGGTGGCGGTGGCGGCGGCGGAAGCGCGTTCAGCGTTGGGTCGGCCCCAGGCGGGCGAGGCGGCGATGGCGTGGGCGGTGCGGGCGGCGGCGGCGGTGGTGGTGGGGATATTCCGACCGCCGCTGGAGTGCCTATGCTGCCAGGCGACGGCGGTAACGGCGGTCAGTCAGGACAAGATGGCACCGCGGGCAGCACCTTCTTTGGCGGCGGTGGAGGTGGTGCCGGGGGCAGCATCAATCCCTTTGGCTGCGTGGGCGGGACCGGCCTCGATAGTGGCTGCGGTGGTGGGGCGGGGGACGGCGGCGGGACGCATTACGAGGCTGCCGGCGGTCAGGCCGGCGCGTCCAGCGACCTGAATGGCGCAGTCGGCGAAAGCACGGTGCCTACCCGGACCGGCGGCGGGGGCGGCGGCGGCGGCGCGCCCGGAGGCATGGGAGGCAGAGGCGGCGGCGCCGAAGGCGGTCCCGTGGGGGCCGGCGCTGGCGGCACGTCGTTGGGCGGCTATGGCGTACACGTCCTGGGGGCCAACACCGTGATCACGAACGCCGGCCGCATTGTCCCGGGCACGGGGTCGGACCAATCGGTGGCAATCCTGTACGCCGACACAGCCCACAATTCGGTGCTGCGATTGCAGGCCGGCAGCGATATCCAGGGCACGGTGGACGCCACCCGATCCACCAACAACACGCTCGTGCTCGACGGCGCGGCGGGCGTCGATCCCATGACAGGCGCGTCATTGGCCTTCGACGTCTCGAAGTTGGGCGCCGCGGGGGGCGTTGGCGCCACCAAAGACGTCTATCAGGGCTTCTCCGCTTTCGAGAAAACCTCCGAAGGCACATGGCAGTTGGTCCATGCGCCCACACAGGCACGCACGCCCTGGACGATCAAGGGCGGCACATTGGCCATCGCTAGCGGCGACAGTCTTGGCAGCACGCTCGATGCCGTGACGCTGGACGGCGGAACGCTGCAGCTTCAAGACAATGCGGCCCTCCACCACGACGTGGTCGTCGACAGCACGGGCGCAATCGGCGTCGACGACGGACAGCAGTCGGTGCTGCACGGCGCGCTGACCGGAGACGGCAG
Source organism: Pseudomonadota bacterium (assembly GCA_023432075.1). GTDB lineage: Bacteria > Pseudomonadota > Gammaproteobacteria > Burkholderiales > Burkholderiaceae_B > Achromobacter. Next base: position 1,095 of record JAEYVD010000755.1, read on the forward strand.
CCACTTTGCCAAGACGGGCGGCGGATCCCTGGCCATCGCGGGAGACGGCAACTTCCACGGCGTCACGCAGATTGACGCCGGCACGCTGCAACTCGGCGCGGGCGGCACAAGCGGCGCCGTCGGAAGCGGCGCCTTCATCAACCACGGCACGCTGGTGTTCAACCGCGCGGATGACATTGTGATCGGCAACGCGATCGCCGGCACGGGGGACGTGGTGCAAGCGGGCCCGGGCCTGACGACGTTGACGGGGTCGCTGACCTACACCGGCCAGACATACCTGAACGGGGGGGCGCTGGCGATTGACGGGACGACGCTGGGCTCGACGTCAAGTGTGGCTGGCGTCATCGCGCAGGGCCCGCAAGAAACGCTGACCTTGCGCAATGCGACGCTGAACGGCTGGTTACATGTGCCGGGCACAGTGAACGTGGATGCCTCCAGCCGCTGGAATATGATGACTGGCCCGGGCAATCCGGTGCACGCGACGGCCAATCATGGGACCGAAATCAGCGTCGCGGGCGATATCAACCTTGCCGGCCGCATCAACTTCATGCCGCCCGGCACGGCCAATGCCGCATCCGGCGGCAGCGTGCTGGCCGCCAACAATCTGAACGGCCAGGGAGGTATCGTCCAACTGCATGTGCAGCCGTCGGAAAGCGGCTTCACCGATCTCATTCGGCTCACGGGCGGTGCCGTCGGAACGACGCATTTGGTCCTGCAAATGGATGGCTTCTCTGGCGGGGATGCGCTCATGGGGGATGGCGTGATGGTCGTCCAGGCAGATGGCCCCACTGACAACGCTTTCGTGCAGCGGCTGGAAACGCCGGGCGGTGACCGCAGTGGGGCCTTCCTCTATCGGTTGCATCATGGTTCAAGCGTGGTCAATGGCGTACAGACTTCCCCGAACAACTGGTATGTGCGCAGCGAGTCGCGGCCCGAGGTTTCGCTGTATTCCCAACTGGGCAATCAGGCCGCGCGCCATGGGGAACTGACCGTCGGCACCCTGAATGACCGGATGGGGGCCACGGAAAGCCTGGCCCGCAAGGTTTATCCCTTCGTGTGGGGCCGCACCCTGGCGGACATGGGGCGTAATCAGGGAAGTCGCGCTGGGCTGGCCGCGCAAGATATCGCGACGCGCTCCAGGCTGGCGGGCGTCCAGCTTGGCACCGACATGTATGTGAATTTCAAAGGCTTGTCGCGGCGCAGTGCGGGCATCTTTGCGTCTGCCAGCACCCTGCAGGCTGACGTGGACCACTATCTGGACGCCACCAGGGAAACCGTCAACGCTGGGCGTAGCGAGCAATCGGCGTATAGCCTGGGGGGCTACTACACGCTGCTGGATGGAAAGGGCGGCTATCTGGATCTGGTCGCGCAGGTCAGCCGCTACGACGTCAAGGCGAACTCGGCGGGGGCCGAAGGGCAGTTGAACACCACGGGGTGGGGCGGCTTGATCTCGGCGGAGGCTGGAAAATCATTCGCCGTCGGCGACGAAGCCAACAATCTGCGGCTTGAGCCCCAGGCGCAGGTCATCTACCAACGGATCAAGTTCTCGGCCGCCCAGGACAACGCAAGCGCGGTGGCGTTTCCCGGCGTGAACAGCCTGACGGGCCGGCTGGGCATGCGCCTGTCCAAGACATGGGATGGCGATTCCGCCAAGGCCAGCACGGCTTGGGCGACGGTCAACCTGCTAACCACCGCCGGCCACTCGTCAAGCCGCTTTGCGACGGCCACGCAGGGGGACATCACCTTCAAGAACAAACTTGGCGGGCCGCGAGCGGGTCTGACGCTGGGATACGACAGCCTGCTGGGCGGAAACACTTTTCTGAACGTTCAAGCCGGCACCGAGCAAGGTATCGGCAGCCGCCACTCCAGCAACTACCACCTCAACGCCGGGATCAAGATCATTTTCTAGCGATTCAGGATCATCACGCCCGGCGCCTAGTTCACCACGTAATTCTTGGCCTCGGCCTCGCCGGCCCATTTGCGCAGGGCGGAGATGAATTCCGGGCACACATTGCCGTCCACGCTGGTGTCGACGATGACGCTGTCCTTCATGCGCATCAGCACCTTGCATTCGTAGATGCGCGTGCGGTTGGCATAGTGGCCCGTGGTGTTGGTCTGGAATACCGGCGTGGGCGCCGCATTTCTGTTGCCGGGGATCATGCCCACGACCTGTTGGCTGCTGCTGTCCACGACCCATTCCGTGTACGGGGCCGACTGGAAGTCGGACCATTCCAGCTCCATGGTGTTACCGACCGCACGGACCTTGGAGGGCTCGCCCAGCGCCGCGATCGCGTCGTCGATTGAGCGGCCTTCCATGTTCTTGGCCACGTTGACGCTGGGCGAGAACGACAGCCCGGACTTGAACACCTGGCTGAGCGAGGGCAGGGTGGAGCTGCCTCCGGTCGGCATCGGCGCGCAGCCGGCCAGACCCAGCGCGGCAACGAGGCCCATGAACAAGAAAAACGGTCCGCGGTTTCGGTTGGAATGCTGAGGCGACTTCATGTGTGTGGTCCAGGTTCCCGAGCCGACTGGCCTCGATGGGGCGAGGAGGCGGGCCGTTTGTTTCTGTTCGTGACGCAGGGCCCATGAAGCGGCGCCCGCTGCGCTAGGTGACGGGGTCGAGGCAACGATGACCCGCGCCGTGAAGTGCGACATTTTTACCGAAAAAAGGGGCCAGATTTCGTCAAGCGATATGTGAATTTTGTTACCTAATATGCCGCAGCGCTATCGCATACAGGGACGGAACCAGCCCAGGCTGCGCTAAGATCGTCCCCGCCCAATCCACTGGACTTCGTGACGATCATGCCCGCTCGCTTTCAATTCCTGATCCGCGCCGCATTTGCCGCCCTGGCCTTGGTGGCGGGGCTGGCCTCGCCAACGGCGCATGCCGAGAAGCTCTACGGCGGCATTGCCACCGACGGCAAGCATTCGCGGATTTACTGGGTGTTGCCCGAGACCGGCGGCAAGGCGGCAGAAGCGGCCGCGCTTGCCGAATGCCGCAAGGCGGGCGGCAAGGAGTGCAAGGTGCTGAGCTGGTTTTCCGACAGTTGCATGGTGTACGCCCGCAATTCCGTCCAGGAGCTTTTTCCGGGCAACAGCGTGTCGCCAGAGATGGCGGCCAAGAAGGCGATCCGCCGCTGCTCGGCCGGCAGCCCCGATGGGAAGTGCCGGTTGACCACCATGCCGCTGTGCGTGGGCCCCGGCTACAGCGCCGCCGACATGCGGGCGCCCCTACGGGCCACGCCAACCGAGTTGGAAAGCCTGTCCGCCAAGCTGAACCAGCGTGAGTACTGGGGCGCCATCGCCGAAAACGACACGGGCGGACTGGTGTACTCGGATGGCTATCCCAACGAGAAGGATGCGCTGTCCAAACTGTTGGACTGGGAAGACTGCAAGGACTGCCGCAAAGTGCTGACGTACACCGACAGCTGCGTCGGCATGGCCTGGGCCAAGGGGGCCAAAGGCCGCGGCAACAGTTTTACGGCGCTCAATCCTGATCCGAAGACCGCCCGCGACGAGTCGCGCGCGACGTGCACGGCCAAGACCGGCAGCCCGGCCTGCGTCGCCATGGTGCGTTGCTCGGGCCGCGCGTATATCGACGGCTATGCCGGCCTGGACGAAAAGCCGAACTAGTGGCCGGTGGCCGAGGCGGTATCCGGCCAGTCAGCCCGAATGTCGAGGCGAAAAAAAAGGAAGGCGGCGCCTTCCTTTTTTATTTTCGCCGGACGATCAGCCTTTGATGAACGCCAGGAGGTCGGCGTTGATCACATCCGCGTGGGTCGTCAGCATGCCGTGCGGAAAGCCAGGATAGACCTTCAGGGTGCCATTCTTGAGCAGCTTGACCGCCAGGCGCGACGAGTCGTCGATGGGCACGATCTGGTCGTCGTCGCCATGCAGCACCAGCGTGGGCACGGTGATGGCCTTCAGGTCTTCGGTCTGGTCGGTTTCGGAGAAGGCCTTGATGCCTTCGTAGTGCGCCTTGGCGCCGCCGTTCATACCTTGGCGCCACCAGTTGTTGATCACGCCCTGCGAGACCTTGGCGCCTTCCCGATTGAAGCCGTAGAACGGGCCGGCGGCCACGTCCAGGAAGAACTGCGCGCGGTTGTCGGCCAGGGCCTTGCGAAAGCCGTCGAACACTTCGATGGGCGTGCCGCCCGGATTGGATTCGGTCTTGACCATGAGCGGGGGGACGGCGCTGACCAGCACTGCCTTGGCGACGCGGCCCTGGGGTTCGCCGTGGCGGGCAACGTAGCGGGCGACTTCACCGCCGCCCGTGGAGTGGCCGATGTGCACGGCGTTGCGCAGGTCCAGGTGCTGGGCGACTGCGGCGGCGTCGGCCGCGTAGTGATCCATGTCGTGGCCGTCGCTGACCTGGGCGGAGCGGCCGTGGCCGCGGCGGTCGTGCGCAATGACACGAAAGCCCTGGGCGAGGAAAAACAGCATCTGCGCGTCCCAGTCATCGCTGGACAGCGGCCAGCCATGGTGGAACATGATGGGCTGGGCCGTCTTGGGGCCCCAATCCTTGTAGAAGATTTCAACGCCGTCGGGGGTAGTGATCGTGCTCATGTCGGGTTCTCCGGGGTTAGTTGGACCGCAGGGATAGACTAGGGCCTTATGCGCTACCGGGACATCCTACGCTGGGCTTGGCGCGTCATACAAAGGTATAGGCGGGGTTTGGCGGCGGATGTGTCCCATCCGCCATCTCCCGCTATGGCGCGGGCCGGCAGCCTTGCAATGCGTGCGCCACGCACCGCGCCATCGCCTCGCCGTCCACTGGCTTGTCCAGGTAGGCGCAGGCGCCCAGCGCCAGCAGCCGCTGCCGCGCCGCCTCGGTGGGAAAGGCAGTCATGAAGATCAGCGGGAACCGGCGCCCGGCCGCGATGAGCTCGGCCTGGAGCTGATCGCCCGTCATGGGCGACATCTGGACATCGGTGATCATGCAGTCCGGCTCGCCGGCGTGCGCGTCGTTCAGGAACTCGGGGCCGGACCCGTAGGCCCGGACCTCGTAACCGAGCGAGCGCAGCAGGCTGCAAAGCGCGATCCTGACCCCATCGTCGTCGTCGACAACCGCGATAGTGGGAATGTGGTTCATATCAGAAAATCCTTCGGGCCGGTCGGGTCACGATACGCATCCGATGTCCGGCATGTTCCGTTATGAACCTTTGCGCCTGCCGCGGAAATCATACAGAGGTTTGTCCCAAGCGCGGGTCAGGGCGCGGAAATGCCCAGCGCCTCGGCGTGGCGGACCAGGTCGGCCAGCGACCGGACCCCCATTTTGCGCATGACGTGGCCACGGTGAATCTTGACCGTGATCTCACTCAGGCCGATCAGGCCCGCCACCTGTTTGTTCATCAGCCCGGACACCACATGCGCCATCACCTCGCGTTCGCGCGGGGTCAGCGTCTCGTAGCGGGCGCGCAGGCCGTCCATGGCCGCATCGCGCGAACGGCGCTGCGTGTCGCGTTCGATGGCGGCGGAGACGGCGTCCAGCATGTCCTGTTCGCGAAAGGGTTTGGACAGAAAGTCCACCGCGCCCGCTTTCATGGCGCGCACGGTCATGGGGATGTCGCCGTGCCCGGTGATGAACACGATGGGCAGATCGATGCCTTGGCGCACCAGCTGATCCTGGAAATCCAGGCCGCTGATGCCCGGCAGGCGCACGTCCAGGACGATGCAGCCGGGCGCGTCGGGAATCTGAGTCTGCAGCAGTTCGGCGGGCGAGGCGCACAGGGTGGTGCGCAGGCCGATCGAGCGGAACAGGCTGTCGAGCGAGGCGCGGACGCTGGCCTCGTCGTCGACGACGATGACTTGCGACTGCGGGGCGGCGCTTGCGGCGCCGCTGGCGGTGCGGGTGTTCATGCGGAAGATTCCCCCTGGGTGGCGGCGAGTGTCAGCGTGAATGCGGCGCCCGCGCCGGGCGTGTTGTCGACGGTAAGGCTGCCGCCATGGGCCTGCGCCGTGGTGCGGCAGATCGGCAGGCCCATGCCCATGCCTTGCGGTTTGGTGGTGAAAAATGGATCGAACAGGCGTTCCACGTCGCCAGGCGCGATGCCGGGGCCGGTGTCGCGCACCGTGACCGCGACGCCCCCGTCCTCGTGGCGGCGCGCGCCGACGGATAGCTGGCGGGCCTGAAACTGGCCGGCCATGGCCTGGCTGGCGTTGACCATCAGATTGACCATCACCTGCTGCAGCTGGATCCGGTCGCCCAGGACGGGCGGCAGGCCCGGTTCGATGTCGACGTTCAGCGCCACGCGCTCGCGGCTGAGCTCGTGCGCGACCAGGCGCGTGGCTTCCTCGATGACGGCGCCGATGTCCAGCGCGGCCTGCTGCACCGGCGCCTTGCTGAGGAACGCGCGGATGCGCTTGACGATTTCGCTGGCGCGCCGGCCTTCGGAGATGATGCGCTCCATCGCCAGCTCGACCTCGTGCAAGTCGGGCTGCGGACGGCGTAGCCATCGCATGCCCGCGTCGCCGCTGGTGACCACCGCCATCAGCGGCTGGTTGACCTCGTGCGCGATGGACGCGGTGAGCTCGCCCAGGGTGGCGACGCGCGCGGCGTGCGCAAGTTCGGTCTGCGCCAACAGCAGCGCGTCCTGCGCCTGCCGGCGTTCCGTGATGTCCACCACGAAAACCAGCACGGCGCCGTTCACGTCGTCGGCGGGCGGAAACGTGATGGTGAACAGCACCGGCACGCGCGCGCCGTCCGCATGCACGACTTCGGTTTCGCCTTCGTGAAAGGCGTCGCCCTGGGCAAACGCCGTCAGCGACCGCGCGAACATGCGGTCGTCCTCGCAGAGAATGTCGTCGACCGAGTACGGTCCGGGCTCGCCGGCCGGGCGGCCCACCATCGCCAGGAAGGCGGGATTCATGTCATCCACCTTGGTCAGCTTGCGGACCTGGCCGATGAATTCGGGATGGCGCGCCAGATGGGTGGTGAGGGCGGGGCCGTCCATGAGGCCCAAGGCGGTCAGTTCGGCGCGCACGGCGCGCCAGTCTTCCTGGATGACGCCAATGCGGCTGGCGTCGAACATGCGGCGGTAGCGCCGTTCGCTGCTGACCAGTGCGGTGTAGGCGGCCTTGCGGTCGGTGACGTCGCGGTGCGTTTCCATGACGCCCGTGACGCGCCCATGATGATCGCGCTGAAGCACCCAGCGGCTTTCCAGCACCAGCGTGGCGCCCGCCTGCGTCTTCTGTTCAAGCGTGCCGTCCCAGCTGCCGGTGGAAAGCAGTTCGGCCTCGATGGCTTCGCGCCGGTCCGGATAACGCGTCTGCAGCAGCGCATCGGCGACGCGGCCCAGCGCCATACTGGCGGGCCAGCCGTAGGTGTCTTCGGCGGTGCGGTTCCAGAAGGTGATCACACCCTGGTGATCGCGCACGAAGATCATGTCGTGCGACAGGTTGAGCAGCCGCGCCTGCGAGGCAAGCCTGCGGGTGGCGCTTTGGTTCTGCAGCGCCAGCAGCGCGGTGATGCCGATGGCGGCCAGGCTGACCAGCGCGCGCGCGGTGGGCGAACCCACGTGGTTCAGACCGTGGGAATTCAGATAGGCCGCGATGGTGAGCAGGATGCCGCCCGCGCCCGCCATGATGATGTCCAGGCGCCGCGAGGTGCGCGCGGCAAGCAGCACGACCACCACATAAAGCACGGCCACGGCGCCGTCAAAGTCGGTGAACGTGTCCACCAGCGCAATGGCCAGCGCCAGCAGCAGGGCGGCGGCACGGAACAGGAACTGCATGCGGCGCATGCCCGTGGTCTGCGGCGCGCCGGGACGCACCGGTTGCGGCGGCTGGCCTGACGCGCTGCCGAGTGTCGACGTGAGCAAGATCCACCTCTGGGTAGGGGCGCGCGGGTCGGGCGGAAATCCAGGGGCGCGCAATGAGACCCGCACATTATCAGCCATGTTTGAAGGAAAACACCCGTATTTCCTGGGTAAACCTTCGTATGACTGGAGAAAACGATGAGCCGATTTTGCCGGCGCGGCGCCGTGGCTATTCTGGTTTCCATCGGGAATCGATACCCGATTCGTGAAGCCAACCCGGAGAATTCCATGAACGATCTTTCGCTTCAAACCCGCATCACCGCTCCCCTGCGCACGCCCACCGATCTGGGC
>JAEYVD010000757.1 GCA_023432075.1 Pseudomonadota bacterium
CATCCGATGTCCGGCATGTTCCGATATGAACCTTTGCGACTGCCGCGAAAATCATACAGAGGTTTGTCCCAAGCGCGGGTCAGGGCGCGGAAATGCCCAGCGCCTCCGCGTGGCGGACCAGATCGGCCAGCGACCGGACCCCCATTTTTCGCATGACGTGGCCGCGGTGAATCTTGACCGTGATCTCGCTCAGGCCGATCAAACCCGCCACCTGTTTGTTCATCAGCCCGGACACCACATGCGCCATCACTTCGCGCTCGCGCGGGGTCAGGGTTTCGTAGCGGGCGCGCAGTCCGTCCATGGCCGCATCGCGTGAACGGCGCTGGGTGTCGCGTTCGATGGCGGCGGAGACGGCGTCCAGCATGTCCTGTTCGCGAAAGGGCTTGGACAAGAAGTCCACAGCGCCTGCTTTCATGGCGCGCACGGTCATGGGAATGTCGCCATGTCCGGTGATGAAGACGATGGGCAGATCGATGCCTTGGCGCACCAGCTGATCCTGGAAATCCAGGCCGCTGATGCCCGGCAGGCGCACGTCAAGGACGATGCAGCCGGGCGCGTCCGGAATCTGGGTCTGCAGCAGTTCCGCGGGCGAGGCGCACAGCGTGGTACGCAGGCCGATCGAGCGGAACAGGCTGTCCAACGAAGCGCGGACGCTGGCCTCGTCGTCGACGACGATGACCTGCGGCTGCGGGGCGGCGGGTGAGGCGCCGCTGGCGGAGCGGGTGTTCATGCGGAAGGTTCCCCCTGTGTGGCGGCGAGTGTCAGCGTGAATGCGGCGCCCGCGCCGGGCGTGTTTTCGACGGTAAGGCTGCCGCCATGCGCCTGCGCCGTGGTGCGGCAGATCGGCAGCCCCATGCCCATGCCTTGCGGTTTGGTGGTGAAGAAAGGATCGAAGAGGCGTTCCAGGTCCCCAGGCGCGATGCCGGGGCCGGTGTCGCGCACCGTGACCGCGACGCGGCCGTCCTCGTGGAGGCGCGCGCCGACGGATAGCTGACGTGCCTGAGATTGGCCGGCCATGGCCTGGCTGGCGTTGACCATCAGGTTGACCAGCACCTGCTGCAACTGGATCCGGTCGCCCAAGACAGGCGGCAGACCCGGTTCGATGTCCACGTTCAGCGCAACGCGCTCGCGGCTGAGCTCGTGCGCCACCAGGCGCGTGGCTTCCTCGATCACGGCGCCGATATCCAGGACGGCCGGCTGCACCGGCGCCTTGCTGAGAAACGCCCGAATGCGCTTGACGATTTCGCTGGCGCGCCGGCCTTCGGAGATGATGCGCTCCATGGCCAGTTCCACCTCGTGCAGGTCGGGCTGCGGACGGCGCAGCCATCGCATGCCCGCGTCGCCGCTGGTGACGACCGCCATCAGCGGCTGGTTGACCTCATGCGCGATGGACGCGGTGAGTTCGCCCAGCGTGGCGACCCGCGCGGCGTGCGCGAGTTCGGTCTGCGCCAGCAGCAGCGCGTCCTGCGCCTGCCTGCGTTCCGTGTTGTCCACCACGAAAACCAGCACGGCGCCGTTCACGTCGTCGGCCGGCGGAAAGGTGATGGTGAACAGCACCGGCACCCGCGTGCCGTCCGCATGCACGACCTCGGTTTCGCCTTCGTGAAAGGCGTCGCCTTGGGCAAATGCTGTCAGGGACCGCGCGAACATGCGGTCGTCCTCGCAGAGAATGTCGTCGACCGAGTATGGTCCCGGCTCGTTGGCCGGGCGGCCCACCATGGCCAGGAAGGCGGGATTCATGTCGTCCACCTTGGTCAGCTTGCGGACCTGGCCGATGAACTCGGGATGGCGCGCCAGGTGGAAGGTGAGGGCGGGGCCGCTCATGAGGCCCAAGGCGGTCAATTCGGCGCGCACTGCGCGCCAGTCTTCCTGGATGACGCCGATGCGGCTGGCGTCGAACATGCGGCGGTAGCGCCGCTCGCTGCTCACCAGCGCGGTGTAGGCGGCCTTGCGGTCAGTGACATCGCGGTGCGTTTCCATGACGCCCGTGACGCGGCCATGATGATCGCGCTGGAGCACCCAGCGGCTTTCCAGCACCAGCGTGGCGCCGCCCTGCGTCTTCTGTTCAAGCGTGCCGTCCCAGCTGCCGGTGGCGAGCAGTTCGGCCTCGATGGCCTCGCGCCGGTCCGGGTAACGCGTTTGCAGCAGGTCATCGGCGATGCGGCCCAGCGCCATGCTGGCGGGCCAGCCGTAGGTGTCTTCCGCGGTGCGGTTCCAGAAGGTGATCACGCCCTGGTGATCCCGCACGAAGATCATGTCGTGCGACAAGTTGAGCAGCCGCGCCTGCGCTGCCAGCCTGCGGGTGGCGCTTTGGTTTTGAAGCGCCAGCAGCGCGGTGATGCCAATGGCGGCCAGGCTGACCAGCGCGCGGGCGGTGGGCGAGCCCACATGGTTCAGGCCGTGGGAATTCAGGTAGGCGGCGATGGTGAGCAGGATGCCGCCGGCGCCCGCCACGACAATGTCCAGGCGCCGCGAGGTGCGCGCGGCAAGCAGCACGACCACCACATAGAGCACGGCTACCGCGCCGTCAAAGTCGGTGAAGGTGTCCACCAGCGCAATGACCAGGGCCAGCAGCAGGGCGGCGGCACGGAACAGGAACTGCATGCGGCGCGGGCCCGTGGTCTGCGGCGCGCCGGGACGGGCCGGCTGCGGCGGCTGGCCTGGCGCGCGGCCGAGTGTCGACGTGAGCAAGATCCACCTCTGGGTAGGGCGCGCGGGTCGGGCAGAAATCCAGGGGCGCGCAATGAGACCCGCACATTATCAGCGATCTTTGAAAGAAAACACCCGTATTTCCTGGGTAAACCTTGGTATGACTGGAAAAAACGATGAGCCGATTTTGCGGCCGCGGCGTCGTGGCTATTCTGGTTTCCATCGGGAATCGATACCCGATTCGTGAAGCCAACCCGGAGAATTCCATGAACGATCTTTCGCTTCAAACCCGCATCACCGCTCCCCTGCGCACGCCCACCGATCTGGGC
>JAEYVD010000678.1 GCA_023432075.1 Pseudomonadota bacterium
GGCACGCCCGGCGCGGCAGGCACGTCCGGCGCGGCAGGCACGCCCGGCGCGGCAGGCACTTCCGGCGCGGCAGGTGCGCCGGGTGCAGCAGCCGCTCCCGGTGTAGCAGGCGCTTCCGGTGCTGCAGGCGCTCCCGGTGCAGCAGGCACTTCCGGTGCAGCAGGCGTTTCCGGTGCAGCAGGCGCTTCTGGCGCAGCGGGCACCTCCAGCGCCCCAGGCACTTCCGGTGCGGCAGGTACGCCGGGCGCAGCAGGCACGCCCGGCGCAGCGGGTTCTCCTGGCGCCGCAACCACGCCGAACGCCGCAGGCGCTTCGAACTCCACCCCCTCCCCAGGCGCCGTTGGCTCGGCGCCCGCCGATGCAGACAAACCCATCGGCACGCTTCCGGACAAGACCGTGCAAACTGGTATGCCAGGCTGGCTGGCCGACAATCTTCTCGTGATCGTTACCGCAGTGCTGGCGCTCGTCGCTTTCGCCATCGCCTGGCTGTTGCGCCGGGCCGGCGCGCGGCGTGATGACGATGACGAGGATAGCTATACGTACAACGAGCCGGCGCTGGATACGGCAGCGCTGAACCGCAAGCTCGACACCATCAATCTCGACCTGGACGTACCGCCCACGGACGAACCGCGCCGTATCGGCGGTCCTCGGGTTTGAAGCATGTCTAGAGTTGCATTGGGGCTGGCGTATGACGGCTCCGCCTGGCAGGGTTGGCAGACACAGCCGCACCGGCAGACGGTGCAGGACTCGCTGGAGTCCGCCCTGGCCAATTTCTGTGGCGTCGCCGAGCCGGTGCCCACGATCTGCGCCGGCCGCACCGACACGGGTGTCCACGGCGCGATGCAGGTGGTTCATCTGGACACGACGCTCACGCGCAAGACGGAGTCCTGGGTCCGAGGCGTGAATGCATTTCTGCCGCCCAGCATTTCGGTGCAGTGGGCCGAAGAAGTGTCCGACCAATTTCATGCGCGCTTTTCGGCGCGCGCCCGCACGTACGTCTATCTGCTCTGGCGGGGTCGGGTGCGTCCGGCGCTATGGGCCGGGCGTGCGGGCTGGTGCTTCCAGCCGTTGGATGTGCAGGCCATGCGCGCCGCCGCAACGGCGCTTGTCGGCGAGCATGATTTTTCCAGCTTCCGTTCCTCGCAATGCCAGGCCAAGCATCCGGTGCGGCACATGCACAGCCTGGAGATCGAGGAGCGGGGACCGTTTCTCGTCTTCACGTTGAAGGCAAACGCCTTTCTGCATCACATGGTGCGCAACATCATGGGCGCGTTGCTGCAAGTGGGGCAGGGCAGGGAAACGGTTGACTGGATGACGCAGCTCTTGGCGTGGCGCGATCGCAAACGCGGCGCCCCCACGTTTGCGCCAGACGGCCTGTACCTGGCCGCGATCGACTACCCCGAATCCTTTGGGCTGCGCGAGCTCGACGGCGGGGCGTCGCTGCTATCGCCCTTTACTCAATCCTATTAGGGACGCCGCCGCCGCGGTGGTGCAATCCCGCGCTTTCTGGAGGCATGCGCCATGCAACGCCGCGCGTTTCTGAAGCAAACCGCCTTGGGCGCCGCTGCCGGCAGCGCCGTGCTGGCGGCCCCCGCGATTGCGCAGGAAGCTCCCAACCTTACCTGGCGGCTGGCTTCGGATTTTCCGGCCGACGCGGCCACGCTGTTCGCGGGCGCGACAGAGGTTGCCCGTTATGTGGCCGAGGTCACGGCGGGGCGTTTCACCATCGAGATATCGGCCGCCGGCCAGCTGTTCCAGTCCGGTCAGGCGCTGGAGGCCGTGCAGCACCGCATCGTCGAATGCGGCCACGCCGCATCGTCCCGCTACTTCGACACCGATCCCGCGCTGTGCTTTGACGGCGGCGTGCCATTCGGTCTGAACACCCGCCAGATGAACGCGTGGATGCGCCAGGGCGAGGGGCTGACGCTGACCCGCGAGGCTTTCCGTAAGTTCGGCATCCTGAACTTTCCTTGCGGCTATACGGGCGCGCAGATGGGCGGATGGTTTCGCGGCGAGATCAAGACCATCGATGACCTGCGTGGACTCAAGGTGGCCGCTGACGGCTTTACCGGCCACATCCTGTCGCGTCTGGGCGCCTCGCCGCAAGACATTCCCGCAGGCGAACTGCATGCCGCGCTGTCGGAAGGCCTTGCGGACGGGGCCGTGACGATCGGGCCGTTGGAGGACGAACGCCTGGCGCTCTTTGACGTCGCTCGGAACTATTACTTCCCGGGCTGGTGGGCCGGCACGCAGCAGTTGTCGCTGTACGTGAACCAGGACGCCTTTGCTGAACTGCCCAAGTCGTACCAGACCGCGCTGTCGCTGGCTTGCGCCGCCGCGAGCGACAACATGATCGCGACGTTCGACGCCAATAATCCGCAGGCGCTGCGCCGGCTGGTGACGCAAGGCGCGCAACTGAAGGCCTATTCCCGGCCGCTGCTGCAGGCCGCACACCAGGCCACGGTGGCGGCGTGCAATGAATTGAGCGCCAAGGACGCGATGTTCAAGCAGCTCTACGACAGCATGCTGGCCTTCCGCGGTAATCAAATCCCCTGGTTCCGCATGGCCGAGAGCAGCTTCGACAACATGATGGCCACGCTGGGCGCGCCCGGTGCGTAAGGCCTGTTTCCCTGTACGGATATACTGATCCAGCCAGTCGCCGCGGGGCGACAATTCCAGAAAATGTCATGCGTACACGCATAAAGATCTGCGGGCTGACCCGCGAAGAAGACGTCGAAGCCGCCGTTGCCGCCGGCGCCGACGCGATCGGTTTCGTCTTCTATCCCAAGAGCAAGCGTTGCCTCACGCCCACGCGCGCCGCGCAGCTGCGGCGGATGGTGCCGGCGTTTGTCGATGTCGTTGCGCTCTTTGTGAATGCGCAGGAAGAAGAAATTCGCACGGTGCTGGGTGAAGTGGGGCCTGACCTGCTGCAATTTCATGGCGACGAAACGCCGCTGGAATGCGCGCGCTACGGGCATCGGCATTTGCGGGCTTTCCGGGCCGGCGCGCCGGGCCTGGAGACGGCAGAGAACCTTGCATCCACGTGCCGCGCGTACGGCCAGGCGGCAGGGTGGTTGTTCGACAGCTACAGCGCCGGCTATGGCGGCAGCGGACATGGTTTCGATTACGCATTGCTTGATGAAGTGCGTGCCGACCCCGTGTCCCGCCCGTTGATTCTGTCTGGCGGTTTGAATGCAGAAAACGTGGGCGCCGCCATTGCATCGGTGCGGCCTTGGGCGGTCGATGTGAGTAGTGGCGTCGAAGTCGAGCAAGGAATAAAAAGTTCTGATAGAATCTCGTTCTTCGTTGCTGCGGCACATGACGCAGACACGAAGTTGAAGGAAAAAAAGTAGTGCTGTAAGGCGTGTGAAAAGACCTTGGTTAATGCCAACGCATTAATGTCAACGCATTAATGCAAGATCAAATTCAAACGCATTGCGCGAAGGTGAGTTTGGCAAGGCCGACAGGCAAATGCTGAATCCTCTAAACGCAATAAAAACTGCAAAAAATCTTCCAAGACGATTTGCACAGTTTAAAAAAGCACTATATAATTCTTCTTCTTTGCAGGCGGTTAGCTCAGCTGGTTAGAGCGCCACGTTGACATCGTGGAGGT
>JAEYVD010000014.1 GCA_023432075.1 Pseudomonadota bacterium
GCGGCGTCGGAAGATGCGTCGCCTTCATTGTGGATGCGTTGCCGGAACAGGGGGTGGACTCCGCCCTGTTCCTGCTGCGCTCGCGCAACCGCGAGTATCCCATCGCCAACCCCAAGGTCACCCGCGCGTTTCCCATCATCGAGTCTCCAACCAAACTGCGGCTGGCGCTGCCCGTGGCGTTCTTCAAGCTGCTGCAGCACATCCGCCGCGAAAAGCCCGCCATCGTCTGCTCGCATGGCCTCTTGTGCAACATGCTGGTGGTGCTGGCCAGAAAGATCCTGCGCGGCAACTTCCGCACGGTGGCCTTCGAACACAGCAGCCCGGCCATCCATTACGGCGCCTCCAAGATGCGCCGCCTGAAGTGCTGGCTGGTCAGCCAGACCTATCGGCGGCACGACGCGGTGGTCGGCGTGTCGCGCGGCGTCAAGGAAGACCTGGTCAGCATGTTTCCGCCGCTGCGCGGCAAGGTGCACACCATCTACAACGGCGTGCCGCTGGACAACGTGCGGCGCCAAGGCGCCCAGCCAAAGACCGCAGACGACGGCGATTCGCCCTACCACGTGGTGGCCGTGGGCCGGCTCGAAGCCGTGAAGGACTACGCCACGCTGATCGACGCGGCCGCGCTGCTCGACGATCCGCGCATTGCGTTCACGATCCTGGGCGAAGGCTCGGAGCATGCCGCCCTGCAAAAGCGCATCGACGACAGGCCGTCGCGCACGCAGGTCACCCTGGCCGGCCACATCGACAATCCGTTTCCGGTCATTGCCAGCGCCGGCGCCTTCGCGCTCACCTCCGTGCGCGAAAGTTTCGGCAACGTGCTGGTCGAGGCTCTGTGCCTGGGCGTGCCCGTCATCTCCACCGATTGCCCGCACGGCCCGGCCGAGATCCTGGACGCCGGCCGCTACGGGCTGCTGGTGCCGGTGGGCGACGCCGAGGCGCTGGCCGAGGCGGTACGGCGCCTGGCCTACGACGGCGAGATGCGCCAGAAGCTTGCGGCCCAGGGCCCCGAGCGCGCGGACGCCTTTTCCCTTGAGCGGCACTGCCGCAATGTCATCGATCTCTTCCGGCCGCTCATGCAGCGCGGAACGCCCTGAACAGGACAGCATCATGCAGAAGATACCGGTATCCGTCGTGGTGATGACCAAGAACGAGGAACGCAACATCGCGAAGTGCCTGAAGGGGCTGGCGGAGTTCGACGAAGTCTTCGTCGTGGACTCCAACAGCACGGACGCGACCTGCTCCATCGCCACGGCGATGGGCGCTCGCGTCTCGAACTTCCAGTGGGACGGCAAGTATCCGAAGAAAAAGCAGTGGTGCCTGGAGCAGCTTCCCTTCACGCACCCCGTCGTGCTGTATGTGGACGCCGATGAAGAAATGACCCCCGGTCTGGCAGCCGAGATCCGCGAGGTCCTGCCGCGCTTTGCCGCCGGGGCCGGCGGCGCGTTCGTGCCCTTCGACTACGTGTTCTGCGGCAAGAAGCTGGAACATGGTCATCGCGTCTACAAGCTGGCGCTCCTGGCGCGCGACCGCTCGCGTTTTCTGGACTACGACGACCTGGACGTGGCCAACATGTGGGAGGTCGAGGGCCACTACCAGCCCCAGGTCCAGGGCGAGACCTTCGCGCTGCGCCAACGCATGGTGCACAACGACCACGACTCGCTCTATCACTACTTCGACAAGCACAACCGCTATTCGGACTGGGAAGCGAACCTGCGCACCAAGGGCCTGATGAACGATCCGCGAGAGGCCAACGTCGGCGGCCGCGCCTTGCTCAAGCGCATCTTCCAGGCGATGCCATTCAAGGCGCCGATCTCGTTCCTGCACTCCTATGTTTTCAAATTGGGATTCCTGGATGGCAAGGCCGGCTACGACTATGCGGTTGCGCGCGCCATGTATTACTGGCAGATCCGCATCAAGACCGAAGAGATCCTGAAGGCGCGCCAGGCCAGCGAGGCCGCATCGCGGCGCGACGCCGTTGCGGGAGCGGCCAAATGAGCGCCTTGCAACGCCTGGACCAGTTCGCGCTGGCGCCGGGTCAGCGCGGGCGGTCGGCGCTGACCGTGCAGTTGTGGTGGATGGTGCAGGGCACGCTGTTCCGCTGGTCGCCTCAGGTGGCCTACGGCTTTCGCCGCTGGCTGCTGCGCCGCTTCGGCGCGCGCGTCGGGCACAAGGTGCTGATCCGGCCCACGGCCACGGTCACCTATCCCTGGAAAGTGGAAATCGGCGACTACGCCTGGATTGGCGACGACGCCGTGATCTACAGCCTGGGCCCCATCCACATCGGCGCGCACGCCGTGGTGTCGCAACGCAGCTATCTGTGCGCGGCCGATCACGATGCCGGCCGGCCCGATTTTCCGCTGCGCGAACGCGCCGTGCGTGTGGAAGACGGCGCATGGGTGGCCACGGACGTGTTCGTCGGTCCGGGCGTGACCATCGGACGCGAGGCCGTGATTGGCGCGCGCAGCTCGGTGTTTCGCAACATGCCCGCCGCGATGGTGTGCCACGGCAACCCGTGCCGCCCCATCCGGCCACGCACCGCAACGCCAACATGAAAATACTCATCTATGGCATCAACTACGCGCCCGAACTGACCGGCACCGGCAAGTACACCGCCGAACTCGCCGAGTGGCTGGCCGCGCGCGGGCACGAAGTCAACGTGGTCACCGCCCCGCCCTACTACCCGCAATGGCGCGTGCACGACGGCTACCGCGGCACGCGCTACACCAAGGAAATGCGCCGCGGCGTCACCGTGCGGCGCGCGCCCTTGTGGGTGCCCGAAAGACCGGGCGGCGCCAAGCGGCTGGTGCACCTGGCCAGCTTCGCGCTGTCCAGCCTGCCGTCGCTGCTGCGCGCGGCGATGCGGCGGCCGGACATCATCCTGGTTGTCGAACCCGCCCTCTTCTGCGCTCCCGCCGCATGGCTGACCGCGCGCCTGACCGGCGCCCGTGCCTGGCTGCACATCCAGGACTTCGAAGTCGACGCGGCGTTCGAACTGGGGCTGCTCAAGGGAGGCGCCCTGCGATTGATGGTCAAGCGCGCGGAGCGCTGGCTGATGCGCAGGTTTGACCGCGTGTCCACGATTTCAAACCGCATGCTGGATCTTGCGCTGTCCAAAGGCATCGACCCCGCCCGCGCCGTGCTGCTGCCCAACTGGATCGACGTCAATGCCATCACGCCCTTGGCCGAAGGCGGCGACTACCGCGCGCAGCTCGGCATTCCGGACAACGCCATCGTCGCGCTCTACTCGGGCAACATGGGCGGCAAGCAGGGCCTGCAGATCCTCGCCGACGTCGCACGCCGCCTGAACCGCGAAGACCGCCTGTGGTTCCTGTTCTGCGGCCAGGGCCCCGAACGCGCGGCGCTCGAGGAAAAATGCCGAGGTCTGACGCGCGTCATCTTCCTGGACCTGCAACCGGCCGAACGCCTGGGCGCGCTGCTGGGCACTGCCGACATCCACCTGCTGCCGCAACGCGCCGGCGCGGCCGACCTGGTGATGCCGTCCAAGCTGACCGGCATGCTGGCCACCGGCCGCCCCGTCGTCTGCGGCGCGGCGCGCGGCACCGAGCTAGCCAACGTGGTGTCGCGCTGCGGCCTGCTGACCCCGCCCGAAGACGCCGCAGCGATGGCCGAAGCCGTGCGCAAGCTCAGCTACAACGCGCAGATCCGCGAAACCCTGGGCGCCGCCGCCCGGCAGTATGCGATGGCGCACCTGCATGTGGATGCAGTGCTGGGCGCGGCGGAACGGGAGTTCATGGCGATTGCGAAGAACAAGGGGCGGGCCGCGCCGGCGGGAACGCGGGCGAGTGAAGGGGATGTTTGAGGGTGTGTGTGTAAGGGACTTGGCGCAGGTGTTGGCGGGTGCGGGGCGGCACGGAGAGCGACTTGCCCAGCGCTTCTTGCTTAGCCCGTTAAAAAACCACAATATCGATTGTTCTCTTCCGGAAATTCGATCTCCGGATACAGAAGAACAATCAGTTGCGGCAAGCTCCATGACGGCATGTACAACAGCAGAACCGCGAGATCAACCCAGATCATCAAAGGCAACCATCGCCGCCCCTGCTTTGTAGTCAGGGACCATTTGATCCAGCGGCCACCATAACGCATCAGCACATCACTCGGCCTTTCAGGAAGCGTGATGATCTTTGGTGGAGGTAGGTCTTCAACGTTATCCATGAAACGATGAAGCCAAGCCCAGATATGGCTCGCCCAAATCTCACCGTTATACATTACGGGTATCTTCACTAACTGAGGCTCCGGCAAGTTGCAGGTATAACCAACAAGGTAGAGATACGGTTGCGATCTACCTGTTGTCCAATCAATGCCCTGCAACCGGTCCCAATCCAGTTCCCATATTGCGTCCATGCTTTCCTCTGGATAAGGGACGTAGTACACGCGCCGGGAACGGCGGTCAAAACGTACTTTTGAAGATCGGTATTTAAAACGCGGCAGCAAGACGCGCGGAAGGAAAAACCCCAAAAGCCCTAGGATCGGCAGACCTAGAATAGGCACCCAAATCAGTCCAAACCCATCGTCGACGCCCACGATTAATGCAATAAAAAAAACAACTAGCCCGAATAAAGTGAGCAGTCGAAGACCCACTCCCTCAAGTTCCCCTTGTAGCGTATCGGAAACCACTTCGATGCAATTTTCATTTAAACGCGTTGCTTCGATAGCTGGTACTTCGTGAGCGGCAAGATCCAAAGGCAATAACGTACTTGCGAAGCGAAATAGCCGCCACGTTTCCTGGATCTTCCTAAACGACGGGCGCGGCTGTCGGGCTTGCTTGGTGGCTTGCATTACTTAGGCTTCTGGGCAAGGGAGGGGGAAACACTTGAAATGGCGTGGGCCAGGTTTTGTGCAGGCGTGGCGGTCGCGGGACAGCGTGCAATTCGTCGCCCTTACCTGCCATTCATGTTCAATCCGTAGAAAAACCACAATGTCGATCGTTCTCTTTCGGGAATCGGATCTCCGGATACAGAAGAACGATCAGTTGCGGCAACGCCAGGACGGGCATGAACATCAGCAGAACCGCCAAATCCACCCAGATCATCAAAGGCAACCATAGCCGTCCCTTCTTTGTAGTGAGGGACCATGTGATCCAACGACCACCGTAGCGCATAAGCACATCACGCGAATTTTGAGGGAACACGATAATTTTGGGTGCGGGCAAGGCTTCGACCTTGTCCATAAAACCGTGAAGCCAAGCCCATATGTGGCTTGCGAAAATCTTCTCATTAAACATTATGGGTATCTTGACCAATTGAGACTCAGGCAGGTTGCAGGTATAGCCAACAAGGTAGAGATACGCTTGCGCTTGACCTGTGGACCAGCTGATGCCTTGAAGCCGATCCCACTCAAGCTCCCAAATTGCATCCGAGCTTTCCTCAGGATATGGAACGTAGTAGACGCGACGGCTACGGCGGTCAAAACGTACTTTCGAACAACGGTATCGGTAGCGTGGCGCCAAAAGGCATGGCAGAAAAAACCATATAAGCCCCATGCAAGGAAGACCGAGTGAAAGTATGAGTACACCTGCAGACCAGCCACCGAATACACCGATCACTGCCAAAAAAAAAGAAAGCAGTCCAAAGAAGGTGAAAAGTCGAAGTAAAAATTCCGCGCCTTCAGTTTGCAACGTATTGGAAACGACCTCGGCGCAATCGTCGTTCAACCGTGTTGCCACGATGGCGGCGGGTTCCTGCGTATCGGGCAGCGCTGGCAACAACGTACTCGCGAAGCGAAACAGCCGCCACTTTTCCTGGATCTTCCTAAACGACGGGCGCGGCTCTCGGGCTTGCTTGGTGGCTTGCATTACTTAGGCTTCTGGGCGAGGGAGGGGAAATACTTCAAAATGGCGTGGGCCGGGTTTTGTGCAGGCGTTGACGGTCGCGGGACAGCATGCAATTCGTCGCCCTTACCTGCCATTCATGCTCACTCCGTAGAAAAACCACAATGTCGATCGCTCTCTTTCGGGAATCGGATCTCCGGATACTGGAGAATGATCAGTTGCGGCAAGGCCCGGGATGGCATGTATAGCAGCAGAATCGCGAGATCAACCCAGATCATTAGAGGTAAAAATCGCCGCCCTTTCCTTGTGGTGATGGACCACATGACCAAGCGCCCCCCGTAACGCATCAGCACATCGCTCGGCTTTTGAGGAAGCTTGATGATTTTTGGTGCGGGCAAGCCTCCAACCTGGCCGGCCATGAAACGTTGAAGCCATGCCCAGATATGGCTTGCGAAAAATTCGTGATTAGCCATTATTGGTATCTTTACCAGTTTCGGCTCGGGCAGGTTGCAGGTGTAGCCCACAAGGTAAAGATACGATTGCGCTCGCCCCGTCATCCACCTGATGCCCTGGAGCCGATCCCAATCAAGTTCCCATATCGCGTCCAAGCTTTCCTCGGGATACGGGACGTAATAGACACGACGGCTACGGCGATCGAAACGTACTTTCGAACATCGGTATCGATAGCGCGGCCCCAAGACACAAGAAAGGAAAAACAACACAAATCCCAAGCCGGGCAGGCCGAGAGAAAAAATTAACACGCCTACAGACCAGCCGCCGAAGCCCCCCATCACGGCAAACAGCAATGAAAAAAACCCTGAGAAAGTAAATGCCTGAAGGATTACCCCCTCATGGCCATCTTGCAAGGTATCGGAAACCACTTCGATGCAACTCTCGTTAACGCTTATTGCTTCGATGGCTGGGGTTTCAGACGCACTAGGCTCCGACGGCAGTAATGTGCTCGCGAAGCGAAAGAGCCGCCATTTGTTCTGGATTTCCCTAAACGTTGGGCGAGGCACTCGAATTTTCTTGGTAGTCCGCATCACTTGGGCTCCGCGACTGGAGCAAGCAACTCTTCGTCAATAGGATCCGTGAGCCACGTGCCGCGTGTAAAGACAAGCGGTTCTCGCTGCGGGAACAGCGCGAGACTAGGCTGGTTAACGACATCCGGCCTGTAACAGTAGTCCAGCATGACCTCTGTGTCTTCCCGCATAACGATTTGCCAACTCAACTGGCGGGTGCCATCTTGAATGAAATCCTTGTCAACAACCATACATTCCGCATCAAAAGGGAATCGGTATTCCGGAGATGCCGCAATGGGCCCTCGAACCATATTTAGTATTTGGCCGTTCCGCCTGGCTTTGAGCGTGTATTGGAAGACTTCAGCATGCTTTACTTGCTGCGACTCTTCGCCCGAAGTTGGATAGCCGGGCAGGACCAAAGATAGGGACAGTGTTCCTATCCTTTCTTGGGCGATAGCGCGATTTAGATCAATGCTGTCTTGCCAGAGTCCGTAAATGGGAATGCTGCGGACTGCAATATCACCCACCGACACCTCGGGGGTTTCCCAATTCGCTACCGCGCGGACGCCATAAACGGCACCGTGGAATGCGGCAAGTTCCTGGTCCAGAGAGCTATAACGGTATGCTCGATCACCCTGACTCCAAAAGCTGTGTGCCAACCAGACTTCGTCGGGCTGATATTTCGCGAGAGCGGCCTGGATGCTGAAATAAATTACTCCTAGGGTGGCGATAAAAGCCAGCACAAGCCAGCCGACTGGCCCAATGACGCCGAGGACGACGCTGGAGGCGCTTAAAAGCAGTCCAGCAGTCGCAAGTACTCCACAGCCAGCAGACGCCAGATACATTCGACCTGCTTCGGAGTTTTGTTGCGTGGCGTAGGCGCTAGCGGCACGTAATCCATCAGCGACTGCCCCAATAGCGGCAGTTACTGCGCCTAGCTTTGTCGCTAGCTTTCGCACTTCGCGGGCTGCTTCCCGCGCCATGCTCAACGAGTTCCCTTTCGCGAGTGCATGTAGCTGAATCGCGTCGCCCTTCAGCAACATGCCGGAGCTCATCACAGCGAATACCGCCGCCAACGCGCTAGCCCCGTTGGCGAACCCAGAAACTGATCGATCAAGCTTCCCGTTCGCGAGATCTTTGATCGACGACCGAAGTGCCATGATGGCGGAAATGGCGGCCAGGCCTGTGAACCCATATTCCCCGCGCACGATTCCAGTCTGCGCGGCGCCGTAGGCTTTACTTTGACGAACCTGATCCAGCATCCGCTTGAATACATTTCCTTCAAGTTGGAACGGCTGCGGATTGTGCACAGACGGTTGGGCAGATGAAATACGGGTTGCTTGATCACCGATGCGCACGGTTTCGTAAAGGAGCACCGTCGCTGGCTGATTGCGCAAGGGCTGCTTGACGGTAATACCCCACTTCCTTAGTTGTTCGGTGTTCATGCTTCGTTCACCGTGGAACTGGGAGTATTGGAAATTCGCCTCGGCGCTAGACACGCGGTACGTGACAATGGTGCTGCCAACGCGGACTTCTGCATACAGGCGTAATCGCCGGACGATGCTGCTGGCTGTGGTCTCGGGCAAACGCGTATCACCAAGCTGAGAAAGCATCTGGCTTACGAGTACATCTGAGGACTGGGTCGCTGGATAGGAGACGTTCAGTTGAAAGATGGGCGCAAAGGCCCCAATCCCAACATCCAGCACGTTCTTCAGCGGCGCAGGGTTGGCGAAATCGGCGTGCAACTCAGGGATGCCGTGCGCTAGCGCCAACCAGACAGGACTTCTTTCTGGTGGGGCCAGCAACAAACTCCGGTACGTCGATCGACCACTCCCACTGTGAGTCAGATTACCCACGCAGTGCGCAACCACGCGCTCGTAGTCCTGTGCATTCTCTTTGGCACCCAAGTCAAAACAGGACAGCACCTTGCCAAACCATCCATCCTGCCAATCCTTGGCTATGGCGCTGCCCCCAGTCCTGATCCAGCCTTCAAGGTCTTTCACCAGTGTGTCAATGTCGGACTGTTTCCGCCTGACTGTCTGTTCATACGAGAGCATGTATGGAACAGCACTTCCAAAGAAGCGGTCCGCGTTATCGTTCGCGTCAAAGCGAACCAGATCTCGCCTTTTTGCATAGGCTTGCGGCGTCGCACGCTTCTGAACGCTCTGCAAGTACTGCTTTATGACGGTGGCGCTTGTGTATGCGTGATTGTTATCGATTTCATAAGCTTGCCGGTCTGCGGCCGCAACTGCGACAAGATGCGCCAGTTCACTCATGACGCCGATCGGGTCGTGCAGCACGACTGCCAGAGGAACGATATCCTTGATCGGAACCAGCTCGACGTAAGCGCCCGGGATGACGGTTTCGTAGGTGGGGAACGACTTCGGCGCTGATATCTCGCTCCATGTGTAGTACCCCGACTTGCCATTCAAGTCGGGTCGTCGCAGTTCCGGCGTCGCGTAAGCAAGCAGCGCAATGTTGAACACGTGGGGTTGTTCAATGCCACCGGACGGCCTGACCTTTGTGGCCAACCTGGTTCGGATGCCGCCGCTATCGTTCTCGATGCGCCAGAGCCGGGCATGGGTCAGCATCGTTTCGCTGGTCAACAGGTAAACGACGTCTGCTGTCTTGCTCTCTGGCGCAGATAGATAGGGTCGGGCGCTGACGATTTCGGGGCGAGCGAGCCGTCCAGGGATAGCATCCTCGTCGTCCGCACGGGTCCACCAGATGCGCGCAAAGCGCATGTCGTCGGTGACCTGATAGTGTTGCGTCCACATCCTGCCATGCTCGAAATAGCAGAGGTAAACGTAGGTGCCCGGCCGCAGCACGCGCAGACCATACGCCTTGCCAGCGGCCAGCTCGGAATAGCCTTCAGCGCTAAGCGTGGGGAACACGCCTGTATCCCAGGCGCGCTCTGCAACGCCATAGCGCAACGGGTAGATGGGCACACACCGCTGACACGGTGGCGGTGAGATGGCCTTGCCCAGCCGCTTTTCATTAGGGCGGTCGGGACCCAGCGCTTTCTTGTGGGGCGTTGTCATGGAGGGTTCCTCACGACGCCCACTTGCAACACGAAGGTCTCGGACAGGCCTTCATGCAAGATGAACTCGACGACGTCGAAAGGCTCGCCGCCGATGGCAAATGCGAAGCGAAAGTCGGACTGGATAGGAATGGCGGGCTCCCGGCAATCACAGGCCTCCCACACCACCAATGCGTGCTCAGCCTGCGCGCGCCCATTACGGCACGCCCGCCCAGGCTTGGGTATCAGACAAGTACGATTTTGAAGTTCGTCAGCTTCTATTGCGATAACTTTCACACGCGCGAAAAAGTCAGCGCCCGTGCGGGGGGCGACCCCC
>JAEYVD010000038.1 GCA_023432075.1 Pseudomonadota bacterium
CGGGCCATCCCGCCATGTGTCCGTATCAGGCGTTTCGCGCGTCCGATGGCGACCTCATGCTGGGTGTGGGCAATGACGCGCAGTGGCAGCGCTTCTGCGCGGCGGCGGGGTTGCAGGAATATGTGAATGATCCGGCGTTTGCGACCAATGCCGAGCGAGTCCGCAACTTTGATGCGACCGTCGCCCTGGTGCAGTCGCGCATCGAAACGCGGTCGGTGGCGCAATGGCTGGCATTGCTCAAGCCGTCGGGAATTGCGTGTTCCGCGATCCACACACTGGACCAGGCGCTGGCGCATCCGCAGGTTGCGGCGCGCGGCCTGATCGTGACGAGCGAGCATCCGTCGCTTGGCGAAGTGCGCAACGTGGGCCTGCCCGTGCGCTTTGGGCGCCAGCCGCGCAAGGCCGCGCGACCCGCGCCGATGTTGGGCGAGCACAGCCGCGAAATCCTGACGGAGCTGGGCTTTGAGGCAAGTGAGATCGCCGCGATGCTGGCGAGTGGCAGCGTGCAGCAACATCCCTTCGATAAAGGAACGGCATGAATCCAGTGCGTTACGAAGTCCGCGATGGCATTGCGGAAATCCAGCTTTGTCATGCGCCCGTCAATGCGCTTGACGTGGGGGTGCTGGATGCGCTGATCGGTGCGCTAGACCGGGCGAATGCGGATGCGGGCGTGCGGGCCGTGCTGCTGTCCAGCGGCCTGCCTGGGCGATTCTGCGCCGGGCTGGACATGAAGCAGCTGCTGCACAGCACGCCCGCGCAGGTCCGAGCGTTGCTGACCCGGCTCTACATCAAGCTGTATGACGCGCAATTCAATCTGACCAAACCCTCGATCTCCGTCGTGTCTGGCGCCGTGCGCGGCGGCGGCATGACGGTGGCGATTTCCAGCGACATGATTGTGGCCGCCGACAGCGCGACGTTCGGCTATCCGGAGATCGATGTGGGCGTGCTGCCCGCCATTCACTACGTGCATCTGCCGGCCGTGGTGGGCAAGCATCGGGCGTTCGACCTGCTATTTACCGGCCGCACGTTCAATGCGGACGAGGCGCAGGCAATGGGGCTGGTGTCGCGCGTTGCCCCCGAGTCCGAACTGATGGACGAAGCGCGCGCGCTGGCGCGGTCGCTGGCGCAGAAGCCGCCAGAAGTCCTGGCGATGGGCCGGCGCGCGTTCGTGTACAGCAACGACAACGAGTATCGGCGCCGGGTGGCGACGGCGGTGGAGGTATTTTGCAATGCCGCCACCACGCCCGAGGCGCGCGAAGGCTTGAGCGCCTTCGTGCAGACGCGGGCGCCCGACTGGGCTAGCGTCGGCCAAGCTCGCTAGCGCTATTGGCCGGTAAAACGGGGCGGCCGCTTTTCGCGGAACGCCGCCACGCCTTCGGCAAAATCGGCGCGTGTGGCCGACTGCAGGAAACGCGCCGTTTCCTCGGCCAATTGGGCTTCCAGTGGCGCGTGCGCGGCACTGCGCAGCAACGCCTTGGCGCCCGCAATGCCGTGCGGCGCGTGGCGGGCGATGTCTTGCGCATAGGCCTGCGCGGCGGCAGCAAGTTCGCCGGCAGGCGCGGTGCGCGTGATGATGCCCCAGGCCTGCGCCTCGGCGGTCGTGAAGGCGTCATGACGCAGAAGGAGATCGAGTGCGCGCTTGGGGCCGGCGGCGCGCGTGAGGCCATGCGTCATGCCGGCGTCGGGCGTCGCGCCTAGCTTCAGGTAGGCGGTCATGAAGCGCGTGTCCGCATCGGCGATCGCAAGGTCGCAGGCCAGAACGAGCGACAGGCCCGCACCGGCCGCCACGCCGTGAACCTGCGCCAGCCACACCTTGTCCATGCGCGGGATGCGTGCCACGAACGCATTCAGCGGCGTGAACAGGTCCGACAGGGTGGCGCGCACCGTGTCGGGCTCGCCCGTGAACATGCCGATGTCCCCGCCCGCGCAGAATGCCTTGCCCGTGCCGCGCAGCAGCACGACGCGCACCGCGTCACGCGTGTCGAGCCATTGCGCGGCGCGCAACAGGTCGCACGCCATGGCGACGTTGATGGCATTGAGCGCGTCCGCGCGATTGAGGGTGAGGGTGGCGACGGGGCCGTCGGTCTCGAGCAACAGCGTCTGGAACACCGGGGGTTCCTGGGTCATGGCGAGTCTCCGTTGTCGGGTAAATACCAACTGTCGATCAAAAAACCACGATGCTATGTTTTGAACCAAGCGCTTGCTTGGTTGGGTTTCGAGCACGTTTAGCGTAACGCATAGAACGATTTCCGGCGCTGTACTGGCGAAGGTAAAGACAGGTTCGTTGCATCTCCTGCCTCGCAGGGCCGCCAGGTTCACCGTCGTAAAAAATGTCCGCCCCAGGCGGCAAAAAACTTCGCATCAAAGCGGGGAGACAAATGGTGGATCAGTCCGACAGGCCTGCCTTGCTGCAGGCCGATGGGGTGACGCTGGCGTTTGGCGGCGTCAAGGCGCTTACCGACGTGGGCTTTCGCGTGGCGCAGGGCTCCATCACCACGGTCATCGGCCCGAACGGCGCCGGCAAGACCTCGCTGTTCAACACGATCTCCGGTTTCTATAAGCCCGCGGCGGGGCGCATCCACTTCGAGGGCCGCGACATCACGCGCCTGCATGCGCCCGAGCGCGCCAAGCTTGGGCTGGCGCGCAGCTTCCAGAACATCGCGCTGTTTCGCGGCATGACGGTGCTGGACAACATCAAGCTGGGCCGCCACGCGCACCTGCGCACCAACGTGCTGGATGCGCTTCTATACCTGGGCCGCGCGCGCCGAGAGGAGATGGCGCTGCGGGCGGACATCGAAGAACGAATCATCGACTTCCTGGAGATCGACCACATCCGCCACGCGCCGGTCGCGGCGCTGTCGTATGGGCTGCAAAAACGGGTGGAGCTGGCGCGGGCGCTGGCGATGCAGCCCAAGGTGCTGATGCTGGACGAACCTGTGGCGGGCATGAACCGCGAAGAGACCGACGACATGGCGCGCTTCATTCTGGACGTGCGCGCCGAATGGGGCGTGACGGTACTGATGGTCGAGCACGATATGGGCATGGTGATGGACCTGTCCGATCACGTCGTGGTGCTGAACTTCGGGCAGGTGATTGCCCACGGCACGCCGGCGCAGGTGCAGTCCAATCCGGAAGTCATCAAGGCATATTTGGGCGCGGGCGACGTGGGCGATCTGCGGCGGCGGCTGCGGGAGGCGGCCTGATGGATTGGCTGTTCTTCCTGGAAGTCTCGCTGGCGGGACTGGGCAGCGGCGGCCTCTACGCGCTGGCCGCGCTGGCGTTCGTGATCGTCTACAAGGCGACCCGCGTGGTCAACATCGCCATTGGCGAATTCCTGATGCTGGGCGCGTACGTGTTCTATGCATTCGCGTCGGGGATGGAATGGCCGATCTCGTTGGCCATCGTGGGCGCGGTCGTCGTGTCGGGCGCGCTGGGCGCCGTCGTAGAGCGCTTGACCATACGTCCGATGCTGGGCGAATCGCCGATCTCCGTCTTCATGATTACCGTGGGTCTGGCGTCGATACTGGTGGGCGCGGTCGAGCTTATCTGGACGGCAGACCAGCGGCGCCTGCCGGAATTCATGCCGCGCGCGCCAGTCATGGTGGGCGAGGCGTTCGTGGCGCCCAAGGTGTTCTACGGCTTCTGGGTGGCGGTGGTGCTGGCGCTGCTGGTGCTGGTGGTGTTTCGCTACTGGCGCGGCGGCGTGGCGCTGCGTGCGACGGCGTCGGACCAGGGCGCGGCCTATGCGATGGGCATCAATGTGCCGCGGGTGTTTTCGCTGGCGTGGGTGACGGCGGGCGCCATCGCCGCGGTGTCCGGCGTGATCGTCGGCGCGATCGGCGGGATCTCGTCGTCGATGGGCGTGTTCGGGCTGTCGGTGCTGGTGGTGGTGATTGTGGGGGGCCTGGACAGCGTCGCGGGCGCGCTGGTTGGCGGCATCTTCATCGGCCTGCTGGAGGCCTGGGCGGGCGCCTATCTGGGCGGCGAGTACAAGCTGCTGGCCACGTTCGTGGTGCTGGTCGTGGTGCTGATGGCCAGGCCCTACGGCCTGTTCGGCACCCGTGAAATCGAGAGGCTCTGATCCATGCGTATCGCGACCGCCAAACAGACGTACCTGGCCGACGAGGCGCTTTTCGACACGCGCACGCAGCATGTGTGGCTGGCGCTGCTGGCGGCCTCGCTGGTGCTGTTTCCCTTCGTGGCGAATGCCTATTGGCTTTATCTTGCGTGCCTGGTCGCGATCAACATCGCCAGCGCGACGGGGCTGAACATCCTGACCGGCTACACCGGATTGGTCAGTCTGGGGCAGGCGGCGTTCATGGGCCTTGGCGCGTACACGGTCGCAGTCATGGAGCTGCACCTGGGCACGCCGGTCCTGGTGAATCTGCTGGCGGGCGGCGTGGTGGCGATGTTGGGTGGGCTGCTGGTGGGTATTCCCTCGCTGCGGGTGAAGGGACTGTACCTGGCGATCTCGACGATTGCCGCGTCGTTCATCGCGCACTTCATCTTCGCGAACTGGCAATTCACGGGCGGTACCTCGGGGTTGCAGGTGCCGCCCGCGCGCATCCTGGGGCTGGACCTGGATACGTCCTTCAAGATCTATTGGCTGATCGTGCCCGTGACCGTGCTGATGGTGCTGGGCGCGGCGAATCTTTTTCGCACGCGCATCGGCCGCGCGTTCATCGCGATCCGCGACCGCGACATTTCCGCCGAGGTGCTGGGTATCCGCCTGCTGCGCTACAAGCTCCTGTCGTTCGGGCTGTCCTCGTTCTATGCCGGCGTGGCGGGCGGTCTGTGGGCGTATTTTTTCCGGGTGGTCACGCCCGAGAGATTTC
>JAEYVD010000054.1 GCA_023432075.1 Pseudomonadota bacterium
AGCCAGGTGTCGTTGAAGTCCAGCCAGCGGATCATCGTTCCGATGTTGAATGCCGCCTGGACCGGGTCGAGCTGGAACTGAGTGCCGGGGACCTTGGCGCCATGGGGCACCACCGTGCCGTGGACGATCGGGCCGAGCAGCTTGGTGCAGGCGGGGTAGTCCAGTGCCTCCAGGCCGCAACCGAGGGTGTCGATCAGGCAGTTGCGCGCCGTCTCGTAGGCCAGGTCGCTGCGGACCTCAAAATTAAGAACGTAGTCCGCGATATCGGCCAGGACCTGGTCGGGCTCGGGACGTACGTTCGAGATCGGGGCAGACATAGCAGTACCTCTTCGAAAAAGTGAATACAGGTGGCCATGCCGCGCCCTCGATCGTTTTTACTTCCGCTTGGCTTTACTTGCGCTTGTCGATGGGCACGAACTTCTGGTCTTCCGGGCCCACGTAGTTGGCGGTGGGGCGGATGATCTTGTTGTCTATGCGCTGCTCGATGATGTGGGCCGACCAGCCTGCGGTGCGCGCGATGACGAACAGCGGGGTGAACATGGCGGTGGGCACGCCCATCATGTGGTAGCTGACGGCCGAGAACCAGTCCAGGTTGGGGAACATCTTCTTGACGTCCCACATGACCGTTTCCAGGCGTTCGGCGATGTCGAACATCTTGGTCGTGCCGGCCTTCTTGGACAGCTTCTTGGCGACGTCCTTGATGACCTTGTTGCGCGGATCGGAAACCGTGTAGACCGGGTGGCCGAAGCCAATGATGACTTCCTTGGCTTCCACGCGGCGGCGGATGTCGGCCTCGGCTTCTTCCGGGGTTTCATAGCGCTTCTGCACTTCGAACGCTACTTCGTTGGCGCCGCCGTGCTTGGGGCCGCGCAGCGCGCCAATGGCGCCCGAGATGGCCGAGAACATGTCCGAACCCGTGCCGGCGATGACGCGGGCCGTGAACGTGGATGCGTTGAATTCGTGTTCGGCGTACAGGTTCAGCGAAATGTGCATCGCCTTGACCCATTCGTCGCTCGGCTTTTCGCCATGCAGCAGGTGCAGGAAGTGGCCGCCGATGCTGTCGTCGTCCGTCTGCACGTCGATGACGCGGCCGTTGTGGCTGTAGTGGTACCAGTAGAGCAGGGCAGAGCCCAGGTTGGCCATCAGGCGGTCGGCGATGTCGCGCGCGCCCGGGGTGTTGTGGTCGTCCTTTTCAGGCAGCACGCAGCCCAGTACCGACACGGCCGTGCGCATCACGTCCATCGGATGGCTGGCGGCGGGCAGGGCTTCCAGGGCGACCTGCAACTGCGCGGGCAGGCCGCGCAGGCTGCGCAGCTTTTCCTTGTAGGCCTTCAACTCGGCCTTGTTGGGCAGCTTGCCATGGACCAGCAAGTGAGCAATTTCCTCGAACTCGCTGGTATCGGCGATGTCCAGGATGTCGTAGCCGCGATAGTGCAGGTCGTTGCCGCTGCGGCCGACGGTGCACAGTGCGGTGTTGCCCGCGACCACGCCGGACAGCGCAACCGACTTCTTGGGCTTGAAACCGGCCTTTTCTTCCGGCTTGGCGTCCGATTTGGCTTCTTGCTTCTTGGGAGCCGTGCTCATGTCTCTACTCCTTTCCTTACGCGATGGAAGATGCAATGGGTGGCGGACGGCGCCGCGGGGTTGCCGCGGCGGCGCCTGGACGTTGCAGGATTACGCCTTGCCCTTCTGGAAGAGCGCATCCAGTCTGGATTCGAATTCGTGATAGCCGATGCGATCGTACAGTTCTTCGCGGGTCTGCATCAGGTCGACCACGTTCTTCTGGTGGCCGTCGCGGCGGATCGCGGTGTAGACGGCCTCGGCGGCCTTGTTCATGGCGCGGAATGCGGACAGCGGATAGAGCACCATGCCCACGCCGACGCTCTTGAGCTCTTCGACCGAGAAAAGCGGCGTCTTGCCGAATTCAGTGATGTTGGCCAGCACCGGTACCTTGACCGCCTTCACGAAGCGGTTGTAGGTGGGCAAATCGTAGGCGGCCTCGGCGAAGATCGCATCGGCCCCCGCTTCCACGCAGGCCAGGGCGCGCTCGATGGCGGCGTCCACGCCGTGCGAGGCGATCGCGTCGGTGCGGGCGATCAGGTAGAAATCGCTGTCGGTGCGCGCGTCGGCGGCGGCCTTCACGCGGTCAGCCATTTCTTCGGTCGTGACGATTTCCTTGCCCGGGCGATGGCCGCAGCGCTTGGCGCCGACCTGGTCCTCGATGTGGCAGGCGGCCGCGCCGAACTTGATCAGGCTCTTGACCGTGCGGGCAATGTTGAACGCCGACGGGCCGAAGCCGGTGTCGATGTCCACCAGCAGCGGTACATCGCTCACGTCGGTGATGCGGCGCACGTCGGTCAGGACGTCGTCCATGGTGTTGATGCCCAGGTCCGGCAGGCCCAGCGAACCGGCCGCGACGCCGCCACCGGACAGGTAGATGGCGCGATAGCCGGCGCGTTTGGCCAGAAGGGCGTGGTTGGCGTTGATGGCGCCGATGATCTGCAGGGGATTCTCTTCGGCGAGCGCACGGCGAAAGAGGGCGCCGGGCGAGTCGGGTCTGGACATGGTTGTCTCCTGTTCTTGGTCGCCCACGACGTTATCGCGGGTCCGAAAAATAAATCTGTCCCCTGCGCGACAATCCCGCGGCGCGTGCCTTGGCGGCTTGGCAAAGAGACAGGTGTATTTCCCGGTGCTGCCTGCATGGCGGGCCGCGCGTTGCGGACCCGCCTAAGGAATGGGCCCGCATGAACGGGCCCAAACCTTTACTGCGCGCTGCTTACTTCAGCAGGTCCTTGACGCCGTCGCGCTCTTCGAGGAGCTCTTTCAGCGTGAAGTCCAGGCGCTCACGCGAGAAGGCGTCGATTTCCAGGCCTTCGACGCGCTTGTATTCGCCATTTTCGGTCGTGACCGGCACGCCGTAGATGATGCCTTCGGGGATGCCGTAGGAGCCGTCCGACGGGATGCCCATCGTGACCCACTTGCCGTTGCTGCCCAGGACCCAGTCACGGACGTGGTCGATGGCGGCGTTGGCGGCCGAAGCGGCCGAGGACAGGCCACGGGCTTCGATGATGGCGGCGCCGCGCTTGCCCACGGTGGGGATGAACGTGTCGCGGTTCCAGGCGTCGTCGTTGATGAGCTTGGACAGCGATTCGCCGCCGACGGTGGCGAAGCGGTAGTCGGGGTACATCGTGGGCGAGTGGTTGC
Source organism: Pseudomonadota bacterium (assembly GCA_023432075.1). GTDB lineage: Bacteria > Pseudomonadota > Gammaproteobacteria > Burkholderiales > Burkholderiaceae_B > Achromobacter. Next base: position 3,205 of record JAEYVD010000054.1, read on the forward strand.
CCCAGACGATCAGCTTTTCGATGTCGGCCACGGCCTTGCCCGACTTGGCGGCCAGTTGCGACAGCGCGCGGTTGTGGTCCAGGCGCAGCATGGCGGTGAAGTTCTTGGCGGGCAGGTCCGGCGCCGACTTCATGGCGATGTAGGCGTTGGTGTTGGCGGGGTTGCCCACGACCAGCACCTTGACGTTGCGGCTGGCGACGTCGTTCAGGGCCTTGCCCTGCGCCGTGAAGATCTGCGCGTTGACGGACAGCAGGTCCTTGCGCTCCATGCCCGGGCCGCGGGGGCGGGCGCCAACCAGCAGGGCCACGTCGGCATCCTTGAAGGCGGTGCGCGGGTCGCTGTGCGCGGTGACTTCCTGCAGCAGCGGGAAGGCGCAGTCATCCAGTTCCATGATGACGCCCTTCAGGGCCTTTTGCGCTTTCTCGTCGGGGATTTCCAGCAGTTGCAGGATGACGGGTTGATCTTTACCCAGCATTTCGCCCGAGGCGATGCGGAATAGCAGTGCGTAACCGATTTGGCCGGCGGCGCCGGTGACGGCGACACGCAAGGCAGGCTTGGACATGAACGTTCTCCGTAATGGTTTGGCGAGAAAGAAATCTCACCAATCAGTGTAATCGTTGGGCGCGGAAATTCAGGCGGCCGGCAGGGCCGCCGCGCGTCGCGCGGGCAGCTTTGAATCCTAGATCGAATTAACGTAAGCGTCAATCGCTCTTCTATCTTATATAAGACATAAGACGTTGGACAGCTCGCCTCCCGATATGCCACAATAGAGCGTTTATTCGAATGCGCCGCGGCCCCCTCGGCCGTGCGTCTGCATCAAGCCTGAAGACCGGCGGCAGCAGCGCATGCGGATGAGTTTGCATCCCTGGCGTTGTCTTCTCATTCATCCGGATAAACATGACACTTTCAAGAAGATCCATGGCAGAGCCTCGGCCCGAAACCTCCTTACGCAATCGCGCCGCCCGTCCAACGGGCGAGGGAGCCGCTTTCAGTCCGCTCTATCGCCAGATCAAGGATCTGCTTGTCCAAAGCCTCGAACGCGGCGAATGGAAGCCGGGCGAGCTCATCCCCAGCGAAATCGATCTGGCCGCCCGTTTTCAGGTGAGCCAGGGCACGGTGCGCAAGGCGGTCGATGAGCTGGCGGCCGAGCACATGCTGCTGCGCCGCCAGGGCAAGGGCACCTTTGTCGCCACCCACCACGAAGCCCGTGTGCGCTACCGTTTCCTGCGCCTGGCCCCCGACGAAGAGGGCGAGGCCGGCCGGGCGGAAAGCCGTATCCTGGAATGCCGCCGCATGCGCGCGCCCGCCGAGATCGCCCGCGCGCTCGACCTGCGCGCCGGCGAAACCGTCGTCATGATCCGCCGCCTGCTGTCCATGGGGCAGACACCCACCGTGCTGGACGACATCTGGCTGCCGGGTTCCATCTTCCGTGGTCTCACCCTGGAGCTGCTGACCGCCAATAAGGCGCCGCTCTATGGCCTTTTTGAATCCGAGTTCGGCGTCAGCATGGTGCGCGCGGACGAGAAGCTGCGCGCGGTCGCCGCGCCGGCCGAAGTCTGTACGCTGCTTAATGTTGCCGCCGGAACGCCGTTGTTGCAGGTAGACCGGGTGTCTTACACGTACGGTGACCGCCCCATGGAAATCCGCCGGGGTTTGTACTTGACCGATCGATACCACTACCGCAATAGTCTGAATTGATGAGCTTTTTACCTACGATTTGATACCAACCCGTCTCTGGGCGAAAATACCGCGTTTGCCCGCAAGGGCCGCGGCAATTTTGCCGTAACGATTCCCTAGTTCCGAAACACCGAGGCCGTCATGTCCGACACCGCTGCCAAGCCACGTCCGCAGTTTCGCAATATTGGTATTGCGCAACTTGCCAGTTACCGCCTGCCCCTGGCCGGCAAGCTGTCCATTCTGCACCGCGTCAGCGGCGCGTTGTTGTTCCTCTGTCTTCCCTTGGTCATTCTGCCGCTGTTCGCGGCCAGCGTGGCCGCGCCCCAGACGTTCGCCGCCGTGGCCGCGTACGCCGGCAATCCGATCGTCAAGCTCGTCTTCCTCGTCCTCGTGTGGGGCTACCTGCACCACTTCTGTGCTGGCATCCGCTATCTGCTGCTGGATCTGCACATCGGCATCGACAAGCAATCGTCCAAGAAGAGCGCCGGCGTGGTGTTCGGCGTCAGCCTCGCGCTGACCCTGGTGTTTGCTCTCAAACTGTTCGGAGTGCTGTAAATGGCCGCCGCTAAAAACTACGGACCCAAGCGCCTGGTCGTCGGCGCGCACTATGGCGTCATGGACTTCATCATCCAGCGCATCACTGCCGTCATCATGGCCGTGTATACGCTGGTGCTGCTCATCGGCATCCTGATGATGCCGGCCTTCACGTACGAACATTGGACCGCGCTGTTCAATTTCTGTGTGGGCGTTCTTCCGGTTGGCCAGATCCTGGCCACCCTTGCATTCATTGCGCTGGCCTGGCATGCCTGGATTGGCGTGCGCGACATCTGGATGGACTACGTCAAGTCGGTGGGCGTGCGCCTGCTGATGCAAGTGCTGACGATCCTCTGGCTGGTCGGTTCGGTCGTTTACTTCGCGCAAATCCTCTGGAGCATTTAAGCCGTGGTCTCTGTCATGAAATCCCTGCCGCGCCGCCAGTTTGATGTGGTGGTCGTTGGCGCCGGCGGAGCCGGCATGCGTTGTTCGCTGCAACTGTCCCAAGCGGGGCTGTCCGTTGCGGTGCTCTCCAAAGTGTTCCCCACGCGCTCGCACACCGTTGCCGCGCAGGGCGGCGTCAGCGCCTCCCTGGGCAACATGAGCGAAGACAACTGGTACTGGCACATGTACGACACCGTCAAGGGTTCGGACTGGCTGGGTGACCAGGACGCCATCGAATTCATGTGCCGCGAAGCCCCGAACGCCGTGTACGAGCTCGAGCACTTCGGCATGCCGTTCGATCGCAACCCCGACGGCACGATCTACCAGCGCCCGTTCGGCGGCCACACCGCGAACTTCGGCGAAAAGCCGGTCCAGCGCGCCTGTGCCGCTGCCGACCGTACCGGCCACGCGCTGCTGCACACCCTCTATCAGCGCAACGTTGCCGCGCGCACCCAGTTCTTCGTCGAATGGATGGCGCTGGACCTGCTGCGTAACGAAGCCGGCGACGTCGTGGGCGTCACCGCCCTCGAAATGGAAACGGGCGAGATCTACATCCTGGAAGCCAAGACCACGGTGCTGGCCACCGGCGGCGCGGGCCGTATCTGGGCCGCTTCCACCAACGCGTTCATCAACACCGGCGACGGCCTGGGCATGGCTGCCCGTGCCGGCATCCCGCTGCAAGACATGGAATTCTGGCAGTTCCACCCGACCGGCGTGGCCGGCGCGGGCGTGCTGATCACGGAAGGCGTGCGCGGCGAAGGCGGCATCCTCCTGAACAAGGATGGCGAGCGCTTCATGGAGCGCTATGCGCCCACCCTGAAGGACCTGGCGCCGCGTGACTTCGTGTCGCGCTCGATGGACCAGGAAATCAAGGAAGGCCGCGGCTGCGGTCCGGACGGCAGCTACGTGGTGCTCAAGCTTGACCACCTGGGCGCCGACGTCATCAACAAGCGCCTGCCCTCGATCCGCGAAATCGCCATCAAGTTCGGCAACGTGGACCCGATCAAGGAACCGATCCCCGTCGTTCCGACCATCCACTACCAGATGGGCGGCATTCCGGCCAACTACCACGGCCAGGTGCTGACGCGCGAAAACGGCGAGAACAAGATCGTCAACGGCCTGTACGCCATCGGCGAATGCGCCGCGGTGTCGGTCCACGGCGCGAACCGCCTGGGCACGAACTCGCTGCTCGACCTGATCGTGTTTGGCCGCGCCACCGGCAACCACATCGTGAATTCGCACCCGGAGCGCCAGCGCGCGCACCAGGACCTGCCGCAGCAGGCCGTCGAATTCTCGCTGGACCGCATCAACAAGCTGGAATCGCGTACGTCCGGCGAAAAGACGCAAGACATCGGCAACGCCATCCGCTTCTCGATGCAGCGCCACTGCGGCGTGTTCCGCACGCTGGAGCTGCTGAACGAAGGCGTGACCCAGATCGAAGATCTGGCCAAGCAAGCCGACAGCATCTACTTCAAGGACAAGTCCAAGGTGTTCAACACCGCCCGCGTCGAGGCGCTGGAACTGGCGAACATGACTGAAGTGGCCCGCGCCACGATCAAGTCGGCCGCCGCCCGCACCGAAAGCCGCGGCGCGCATGCGCTTGACGACCACCCGACCCGCGACGACGAGAACTGGCTGAAGCACACGCTTTGGTACTCCGAAGGCAGCCGCCTGGATTACAAGCCTGTTCAGATGAAGCCGCTGACGGTCGAGTCCTTCCCGCCCAAGGCGCGTACCTTCTAAGTCCGGATTGAGCCTACTATGAGCACCAAGAGAATCGTCAAGTTCGAAATCTACCGCTACGATCCGGACAAGGACGAGCGTCCCTACATGCAGAAGCTGGACGTCGAACTCCAGCCCACCGACAAGATGCTGCTCGATGCGCTGGTGCGCATCAAGAACGACGTCGATGACAGCCTGGCCCTGCGCCGCTCGTGCCGTGAAGGCGTGTGCGGTTCGGACGCCATGAACATCAACGGCAAGAACGGCCTGGCCTGCACCACGAACCTGCGCGAACTGAAGGAACCGATCGTCCTGCGTCCGCTGCCTGGCCTGCCGGTCATCCGCGACCTGATCGTGGACATGACGCACTTCTTCAACCAGTACCACTCGATCCGCCCGTACCTCATCAACGACACGCCGCCGCCCGAAAAAGAGCGCCTGCAGTCGCCCGAGGCGCGCGAGGAACTCGACGGCCTGTACGAGTGCATCCTGTGCGCGTGCTGTTCCACTTCCTGCCCGTCGTTCTGGTGGAATCCGGACAAGTTCGTCGGCCCGGCCGGCCTGCTGCAAGCCTACCGCTTCATCGCCGACAGCCGCGACGAAGCCACCGGCGAGCGCTTGGACAACCTGGAAGACCCGTACCGTCTGTTCCGTTGCCACACGATCATGAATTGCGTCGACGTCTGTCCCAAGGGACTGAACCCGACCAAGGCGATCGGCAAGATCAAGGAACTGATGGTCCGCCGCACGGTCTAGTTTTTGTGTATTTGAGGTGTACGAATGAGCAGGCTTACTGAACTGGAGCGGGCGCGACTGCGTTGGCGGGCGCGCCGCGGCCTGCTCGAAAACGACTTGATCATCACCCGGTATCTGGATGCCCACGAAGCTGAGCTTACCGATGATGACGTGGCCGCATTGACCCAGCTTTTCGAGATGGGAGACAACGATCTTCTCGATCTGCTGCTGGCCAGAAAGGAACTCGAAGGCGAATTGGACACCCCCAAGCTTCGGGCGATTATTGGCCAGATGCGCTCGCTCTGATTAATTGAGAGGAATAAACATGAACCTGTCTGACAAAAAAGCCACTCTATCCTTCTCGGATGGCAGCGCACCCATTGAGTTCCCTGTCTACAAGGGCACGGTCGGTCCGGATGTGATCGACATCCGCAAGCTTTACGGCCAGACGGGCATGTTCACGTTTGACCCCGGCTTCATGTCGACGGCCGCGTGCGAATCCGGCATCACGTACATCGACGGCGACAAGGGCGAACTGCTGTACCGCGGCTACCCGATCGAACAGCTGGCCGTGAACTGCGACTTCATGGACATCTGCTACCTGATCCTGAACGGCGAACTGCCGAACCAGGAACAAAAGGCCGATTTCGACTCGCAAGTGACCCATCACACGATGGTCAACGAGCAACTGCACTTCTTCCTGCGTGGCTTCCGCCGCGACGCCCACCCGATGGCCGTCCTGACGGGCCTGGTGGGTGCGCTGTCCGCGTTCTACCACGACTCCACCGACATCACGAACCCGCAGCATCGCCACATCTCGGCCATCCGCCTGATCGCCAAGATGCCGACGCTGGTTGCGATGGCGTACAAGTACTCGCAAGGCCAACCGTTCATCTACCCGCAAAACGATCTGTCCTACACGGGCAACTTCCTGCGCATGATGTTCGCGACGCCGTGCGAAGACTACAAGGT